>CAZKOE010000008.1:0-28862 GCA_964554305.1 uncultured Gammaproteobacteria bacterium | reverse complement strand
AAATAGGCCCCAAGGGTGTTGGAACTGTAATAGGCGCTCATAACAAGCAGACTGCGGCTGCCGTCAATCGCAATTCTCCCTCCAAAACCATCACGAAGGTCAACCGTGCTATCGCCTTCCGTGAATTTCTGCACCTCGCGCCAGGTCCCGTTGGTTCGGGTAAACAGATAGGCGGCTCCCGGTCCCCGGGGCACCCCACCGCCATACGGCGCGCCGATAAGGGCTGCATTGCCGTCGAGCGCGACCGCCGTCCCAAACGCACCCCGTATCCCGGCGCCCTGGGCGTCGCTCGCGGTGAGTCTCTGCGTCGGTGTCCAGCTACCGTCCGATTTAACCAATACGAAAGCTGCGCCAGGGGCTGCACTCCCCGATAACCCCGCCTGGTCGTCTGGCGCGCCAACGAGGGCCGTATTGCCGCTCAATGCCACCGAATCTCCAAACTGTGGACCATTGCCGCAATCTTCGATACAGCCCACTTTCTGCGTTTGATGCCAGGTGCCGCCCGACTTCGTGAAGAAGTAGACGGCACCCGTTCCGCCATGCCAGCCAGACGCGCCAATGAGCGCAGTGGCACCGTCGAGCGCCACCGAACCACCAAAATGGTCTAAGAATGCACCGTCGCTCGCCACGAGCTTTTGTGTCTGTGCCCAGATACCATTCGATTTAGCGAACACATAGGCTGCGCCTTGAAAGAGGTTTCCGCCAGTTCCCGCGCCGATGAGGACGGTGTTGCCGTCAATCGCAATCGCACTGCCGAAGCCTTGGTCGGGATCGGCGGCGGTCAGTGTCTGCGTTCGTGTCCAGGTGCCATCCGATCGGGTAAACACATAGACCGCGCCGGTATGCATGCCCTCGAAAGTGGCATAGGTCGCTCCGACCATGGCCGTGTTGCCATCCATGGCAACCGATATGCCAAAACTATTGTTCTCGTTAACACCGGAGGTGAGTGTCTGCGTTTTTACCCAGGCGCCGTGCAAACGGGTAAACACATAGGCAACGCCCGGCCCACTAAAACTCACTCCACCGACGATTGCGGTATCGCCCGAAATGGCGACGCCTTCGGCCCCGGGATTATCCGCAGAAGTCTCTACCCGCTGCCGCAACCACATCTGCGGATCCACGGCAAGCGGGCGGGCAGCGTGGGCGAGCGTCTTGTAGAATGCCGATCGCAAACCGGCCGGCATCGCCTGCGAGTGGGCTTCGACCTCCCCGGCAAGCGCGCGGCCGGGCAGAAGGAATGCCGCCGCGGCGCCGGCCAGAGCAAACGCCGCGAGGGCGGTTACTATCAGGGTAGCCTTCGAATTGCTGAGGTTCACAAACATGTACGGTCTCCTGAGACTTGACATCGGATGGTACGCGGCTCACGCCGACAACGGGGGATAGTTTGGCCCAGAGAACATTTGAAAATCCTTTAAACTGCCTGTAACATTCAATGAATTTTCAGTTAATCGTGCCGGAATAGAGAGTCGCAGTGGACAA
Source organism: uncultured Gammaproteobacteria bacterium (assembly GCA_964554305.1). Taxonomy (GTDB): domain Bacteria; phylum Pseudomonadota; class Gammaproteobacteria; order JAKDMP01; family JAKDMP01; genus JAKDMP01. The sequence continues at coordinate 27,383 of CAZKOE010000008.1, read as the reverse complement.
AGATATTTCTATTGGAAACAAGGAGATATATCTTTTCGGACCGTTTCGCGTCGACGCGACGGAGCGACTTTTGTTCAAAAACAACAGTCTGGTCCCGCTATCCGGGAACACGTTCGACCTGCTGCTGGCACTCGTACGCTCGTCGGGCCATCTGAAGAGCCGGCGGGAACTGATCAGGACGGTGTGGCCGGACACGATCGTCGAAGAATCCAATTTGACCTGGAACGTGACGGCGCTGCGCCAGGCGCTGGGCGACGATTCCCATGCCCCCCGCTATGTCGAGACGGTCCGCGGCCATGGCTACCGTTTCAGCGCGCCGGTGACGACTCCCTCTGCGGAGCCGGCGGACCGGGGGAGCGACTCGGCGGGCGCAGGAGCGGCTTCAGCCGCGATTCCGTCCGGAGGCGGCCCTATCGCGGCTGAAGCCGCTCCTACAACGGGGGCAGGCAACGAGTCTGAAACAAAGGCCGTGGGAGCGAGCTTGCTCGCGAAGGCTGATGCCGCCAATGGCAAGATCGCGAGCAAGCTCGCTCCCACAAGGGTGGTGTGGATGGCGGGGGGCGTGACGGCTCTCGTGGTCGCGCTGGCACTCACCTGGTATTTTGCGTTCTACCGGCCTGCGCCAATGGCCGCGCCCGGCCCTTCCATTGCCGTGCTTCCCTTCGAGAACCTGAGCCCCGGCCACGCCGACGCCTGGTTTGCCGCGGGCATCCAGGATACGATCCTCTCCAAGCTGGCCGGTATCGGCCAACTGCGGGTGGTCTCGCGCACCTCCTCCGAACGCTATCCCAGCCGCCCCACGGGCCTCCGGCGCGTCGCCGCCCAGCTCGGCGTCTCCAGCGTGCTCGAGGGCAGCGTGCAGAAGCTGGGCAACCAGGTGCTCATCAACGTGCAGTTGATTGACGCCCGCAACAATGACCATATCTGGGGGCAGAGCTACACCCGTCCCGTGACCGATCTGTTCGCGGTGGAAAACAATATTGCCACGCGGGTGGTTTCGGCCCTGCAGACGAAACTGCTCCCGCACGAGGCCGCCCGGCTCGCCAAGGCGCCGACCCACAATACCCAAGCCTACTTGCTCTTCCTCAAGGCCAACTATTACGCCGATCAGATCACGAAGAAAAGTAGCGCCAAGAACTTCACCGAAGTTGCTAACCAAGCTATCGAACTGTACCATCAGGCAGTGACCCGCGACGCCCGCTTCGCCCTCGCCTGGGCCCGGCTGTCATTACTCGAAAGCAACCTTTACTATACCAAACACAGTCCAAGTTTAAAGGCTGCCAAAGACGCGGCACAACGGGCGCTTGTATTGGCGCCCGATCTGCCGCAGGCCCATCTTGCCAAGGGTCATATCGAATATCTTGAATCTCGAAACAATACGGCAGCACTTGCTCAATTCAAACAAGCACTGGAGGGTGCGCCCAACAATGCAGCCATCATCGAGACCATAGCAATCGCTCATTTCCGTCAGGGGAAATGGCAACAGGCGTTTACCGAAATGCAACGAGCAATGGCGCTCGACCCGCGTAACCCTGCCCGCCCCTTTACAATCGGCTATAACCTCATGGCGTTGCGCAAATACCATAAGGCTGGGCAACTCTTCGACCGAGCCCTGGCATTGGAACCTCACGATTACGATGCAAAGACCATGAAGCTCATGATCCTCTTCCTGGCCGGCAACCCGCTGCGACAAATACAGGAGGAACTGGCAAAAATCCACGGCCACCACCTGGAAAGAGGCCTGGTCACAGCCCTTCAATTCTGGGCAGCTGCCCTCAACCGCCAACCCAAGACAGCGTTGGCCGCGATCGCCAAAGCTCCCGATTGGATCGCGGCGCCCAACGCTTTCGGACGGGAACCAACCAGCCTTTTGCGTGCCCGCGCGTGGGCGGCACTGGGCAATCAAGTCCAGGCGCAACAGGCCTACGAAAAGGCGCACGGCCTGCTCCTGAAAGCTTTGCGCGAGCGGCCGAAGGACCCCAGCTTGTGGAGCTTTCTCGGCCTGACCGAAGCCGGGTTGGGGCACAAGCGGAAAGCCATCCAGGCCGGCAAAAAAGCCGTGTCTCTGGTTCCGGTTTCAAAAAATGTAATTGATGGCCCTTCCTTCCTGCTCAGCCTGGCCAAAATCTATGCGCGCACTGGCGAATCTGAACAAGCCATCAAGCTGTTGCGGCGACTGCTTGCCATGCCGGCGGGACTTTTCATATCGGTACCCTTGCTCGAACGCGATCCGGTCTGGGATCCACTCCGCAAGAACCCGGCATTCCAGAAGCTGATAAAAGAATATGCCAACAAGCCTCCACCGCCGGCTTCCCGAACCCGCCAATGATTGCGACTGAAGTCGCTCCCACATCCCTCCGATGGATCTCGTTGCAATCGTGACTGGACATGTCGTCCTCATCAATCACGAATCAGGCGTTCAAGAAGCAAGTCCTCCAGTTGTCGGCGAGAATCCAATACACCCAGCACCAGAACGCGCCACTCCTCAACCCGATAGAGTATGCGCCATGGGGCACGCATCAGCTCCCGGTATTGGGGCAGGCCCGCGTTCATCAATTCCGGTGGATGCCGGCCGCGCAACGGTTGACGACAAAGACTGTCCGCAGCCGAGCGCAACCGTTTCAATACAGATCTCGCGTCAGGCGGGCTGTCGGCTGCAATGTATCGAACGATTTCGGCCAGGTCCCCCTCAGCCGTGCGGGTCCACTGTACCCGATAGCATTCGGCGCTCAATCGCCAAGCCCTTGCTCGATCCGATCGAAGACTTCGGCTTGATCTCGCAGCCGGCCACGCTCCACGTCCGCCTCGCCCTGAACCAGAAGCTTGAGTAACAGCAAGCTTTCCCTCTGTCGTTGCCAGGTTTCGATATCGGCCACCACGGCAGTGGCACTGCCATTTTGGGTCAGTACGAGGGGGCGGTGATGCCGGCGGGCGGAAGCGATCAACCGGCCTGCGGAGGCCTTGAACGCACTGAGGCTTAATACTTCTTCGCTCACCGGGATAACTCAATTCAAACCGAATTCAGTTTAGCACAGGTTTTGTCGCCGCCGCAAACAACAGTCTGCAAGACCACGATGTTCTTGGTGACGAACCCGTGCAGGCTACCGAACTACCACGGCAACAGCTTGCCATGCCGACGGGGCTGTTTATTGCGGTGCTTCTGCTCGAACGCGATCCGGTCTGGAACCCGCTCCGCAAGAACCCGGCATTCCAGAAACTGATAAAGCAATATACCCACGCGACGCCTGGTTCGACAATCACAGATCTCCCGAATCAGAGAAGCACTGATCAGCCCATTTCCGTCTCGATGCCCGCATTGTCGCGTTGACCGTCGAGGGAGAAGCCATTCGCGAAACCGGTCGCTACCGTTGCCCCCTGGGGGACACACCACTGCAAGCCGGACTGCCCGCACTGATTCGCGATTACATTCTCACGCAAGTACCAACCGGGCGCCCAGGAGAGGCCTCTGCCCGCGGCCGCGTTCGGCGCGCCTGATCATACTCATCAACGATTACCGGTTGACGCTAACAACCCCGCAGACCCGGGGGTTCCTCAAAAAAGTTCCTTTCCGACAAAGGTTGGAAAAACTCCCCCCATATCGTGTAAGACCCATGAAATAGTTTATTATGTCGTGGGAAAAACTCCCCCAAACCCCATGTCGAACCGGTCCTCCATCGCTTTCGCCATCCTCTGCGGAGGTTTCATCGCTGGAAGTGTAGACATCTTGATAGCCGCCTGGATTGGCTGGCTGAATCCGATTATCATTCTGCATGCCATCGCAAGCGGCGCGCTCGGAAGAGCATCATTTTTTGACGGTGCCGCTTCGGCCGTGCTGGGCGTCGTACTGCAATGGGCGATGTCGCTGATAATCGCGGCGATCTATGTCATCGCGTCGCGCCGCGTTTCACTTCTGATCAGATACTGGCCAGTGTGTGGTATTGCCTACGGCACAATAATCTTCTTCGTCATGAATTACCTGGTAGTACCACTTTCAGCCGCTCCGTTTGGCGGCCCGCCTTTCACATTACGAAAGTTCGGATTGAACATGCTGGCGATGTGGGTATTCGGCCTGATTGTCGCGTTCTTCACGCATCTATTTACCGCCCCTCGGAGCAAATGCGAAAAGCCGCACAATCCGATATAAAGTCATGGCTATAGCAGCCCAAGTACCCCGGCCACTACACTTGTTTCATGCTGCCTGCCCAGGGAATCTTGCCCAGGGAATCTCGATTCGAACTAGACCCTCATTTTCTTCATCTTCTCACGTAACACCACATCAAGGCGCTTGAAGAAGAGGGCGGCGAGACGGCGAGCGATGGCGGAAGCGGCTTTGGCGCCGAGCCCCTTGAAGTATTTGTCGAGGCGGGCCTCGACCGCGTAACAAATCCGGGTACCTTCCGATTGCGGCTCGAGTCGGATGTGGCTTGTCACGCTCGGGGACTCCGGAGTGCCACCCAGCAACAAGGTGTAACGCTCGGGCTTCACCGCCTCAGCAATGCGAATATGTCCTTCATAGCAACGCTTGACGGCGCCAATCCGGAGTACCAGGCTCGCACGCAGACTTTTTTCGTCGAGCCATTCGATTCGCTCGCAACCGGGGACGCAGCGCGCGAGAATTTCGGTGTCGTGCAGCGCCGTCCACACCGCCTCGGGATCGGCACGGATCGTCGTTTCGCCCTTGATTTCCACTTCGGTCACGTCTGAAGTTACTTGTGCACCTCGCTTTCGGGTTGCGGCTTCAACTCAAGTCCGAGTTCGTGCGCGAAAAACACGAGCGCGGCCGTGGTATTGCCAAGACGTTGGCTGAAGGAGGCGGTCACGCCGTGTCCTTCGTTCATGCGCGTGAGAAGCAGGATCGGGCGATCGGACGAGGTCGCGTACTGCAGGGCCGCAGCGAATTTGCGCGACTGCCAGGGCGCGACCCGCGGGTCGTTCACACCGGTAATCAGCAGCACCGCCGGATAGGCCGTGCCCTTCTTCACGTGCTGCAATGGCGAGTACGCATACAGCCATTCGAAGTCCTTCTTTTTCGTCACCGTGCCGTATTCGCTGATGTTGTAGCGCCCGTTCGGCCACAGCTCCCAGCGCAACATGTCGTAGATGCCGACGAGTGAAACGACGGCGCGATATTCGCCGGGATGTTGCGTGAGTGCGGCGCCCATCAGCAGGCCGCCATTGGAACCGCCGAGTATGCCCAGATGCGCGGAGTCGGTCCAGTGATTGTTCACCAGTGCCTGCGCGGCCGCGTAAAAATCGTTGAAGTCGTTTTGTTTTTTGCCGAGCATGCCGTCCTCGTGCCAACCCTCGCCGTAGGCGCCGCCGCCACGAATGTTCGCGAGCGCGTAAATGCCGCCGTGCTCCAACCATGCCAGATACGGCCCCATGAAGTGTGGCGCGACGGTAATCCCGAAGCCGCCGTAGGCGTAGAGAATTGCCGGGCGTTTACCGTCGGGTTTCGTCCCTTTCATGGCGACGACGGTGACCGGGACCTTCGTGCCGTCCTTCGAGGTGGCCGTCAAACGGTAGGCGACGAGCTTCGAGTAATCCGCGGCGGGCCTGACCTCGAATACGGTCTTCAACTTGCCGGTACCCGTGTCGTAGCGCGCCCAGCGCGAAGGAATCTTCCAGCCCGACCAGGTGACGAGCGCGGTATCCGAACGGTCCGTCGAAGCGATCGCGCCAATCCCGATGCCTTTTTCCGGCACCGGCAGGAAGCGGACGAACTTCCCGTTTGCATCGTACTGGGCGACCCGCCAATCGGGGCCCGACACTTCCGTGACGAGAACACCGCCCCTGACGGGAGCGACGCCGCTCATCGCCCAATCGCCCCGTACCTGCGGGACAAGCGTCTCGACCTTCCCATCCGGCGTTACGGCAACGAGTTTGCCGCGCGGTGCATCCTCACAGGAAATGACGAGGAACCGCGAACCGAGCCAGGCCGCCTCGTGATTCCAGGTCGCGGCACGGATGTTGGCCGCCGGCCCGAGTACCCTGTTCCAACTCCTTGCCGTGCGCAAATAGACGTAGTCCGGATTGCCATCGCCGTAATGCACCATGATCGCCGCGTTCTTGCCGTCGCTGGAGCTGGCAAAGTCATATTCGGCGACCGGGGAGAATCCCCTGCCGAACGCGAGCGTGTCCTCCGCGGCCGGCGTGCCCAGTTCGTGATGATAAAGCACGGCATTGAACTGGCTGTCGGGATTCGGTAAGCGCACGTAGAGGAAGCCCTTGCCGTCGGCGTCCCAGACGACGCCCTGCGGTGTGGTCCCGCCGCCCGCATGCGGCAATGCCGCGGCCAGGGTTTTGCCGATCGCGACGTCCACGACGTGAAGCGTGGTCGCTTCGTTACCGCCCTTCGCCGTGCCGTAGACCACGTACGTGCCGTCGGGCGAGGGCCAGTAGCCGGTAATCGCGACACCCTTCATCGTGTTGGGGTTCGCCAGCGTTTTCGCCTTGCCGTCCGGCCAGGCGTGCACCCGCAGCTCGGCCTGTGCCTCGGGCGGCGTGAGCTGCATGAAGAAAAGCTTGCCCGCCACAAGTTGAGGGTCCGAACGCCGGGGGGACGTTAACGACAGCGCCTTGACCCGCCTTGCCATCGCCCCTCCCTGCGGGAAGCTCGACAGCACCCGATCGGCCCACGCATTCTGGGCCGCGATCCACTGCTTCACCTCCCTGGAACCGGACGCCTCCAGCCAGCGATACGGATCGGCAACCTTGATGCCGTAATAGGTCGCCGTCACCGTGTCGCGTCGGGTTGCGGGCGCCTTCCCATTCGCGAACGCCGGTGCCGAAGCGGCTTGCACGCCGCCGGCGAGGCCGAAAACGAGGCCGGCGAGCGGCGCGGCGGCCAAAATCGAACGGATGTGCATGGAAATTCTCCGGAACGGCGGGCCCGAGCGTATATCATAAGTGTTAAGTGTTTCGGCGCAGCGCACACGAGGGGAAATGCCGGCAGAACTGAGCCATTACGGCTGGGTGTGGATTCTCGCGCTCGTCGCCATCCTCGCCTTCGCGCTTTATCGCCGCGGCCGGCGGTTGATCGGCCGGCAACGCTATACGGAACGGCGCATGCTCGTGCGCATGGGGCTCCTCGCCGTCGCCATCTTCCTCATCGCCTATTCGCGGGTACAACGCGGAAGTCCGCCGGAGATTTACGCCGGTATGGCCGTCGGCTTCGCCATCGGCGTCGCCATTGCCCTCGTCTCCTTGCGCCTCACCCGCATGGGCCGCGACGAAACGGGCATCTGGTACGTGCCGAATATTTATCTCGGCATCGGGCTGATCGCGCTTCTCGTCGCGCGTTTTGCCTACGAGTATGTCGTCGTCTTTCCCGCGATCCGCCGCGCCGCCGCGGCGCACGGCACTCTCGCGCAAACCGGTTTCTCTTCGCCGTCCATGCTCAGCGGCGTGTTGTTTCTCGTCATCGGCTACTACCTTGCCTATTACACCGGCGTTTACTTGCGCGCCCGCCGCCTCGAAGGCGAATCGCCTCCAACCGGAAACGGCGCCGGCAAGGACCAAGACAACGATTCATGAAAACTCTCGGCCTGATCGGTGGCATGAGCTGGGAGTCCACCGTCCACTACTACACGCGCTTGAACGAACTCGTCGCCGGGCGGCTCGGCGGCCTGCACTCGGCACGCCTGGTACTGTGGAACGTCGAGTTCGACGAGATCGCGCGCCTGCAACACGCGGACGATTGGGACGCCGCCGGCATCATCCTCGCCGATGCGGCTCGGCGGCTGGAACGGGCAGGCGTCGAGGCGCTCCTGATCTGCGCCAACACGATGCACCGCGTCGCGCCGGCCGTCGAAACGGCGGTAAGCGTTCCGCTCATCCACCTTGCCGACGTCACGGCGAGCGCTCTTTTGAAGGCGGGCCACCGGCGCGCGGCGCTCCTCGGCACGCGCTTCACCATGGCGCAGGCCTTCTACCGTGAGCGGCTCCGAAGCCACGGACTGACGGTGGACGTACCGGCCGGGGACGAGCAGGGCGACATCCACCGGATCATCTTCGAGGAACTGGTCAAGGGACAGGTACGCGAGGAATCGCGTGAACGCTTCGTCTCAATCATGCGCCGGCTGCATGCCGCCGGCGCCGGGGCCGTGATCCTCGGCTGCACCGAATTCACGCTTCTCGTGAAGCAGGCGGACGCGCCGGAAATCCCGCTCTTCGACACCACCGAACTGCACTGCCACGCCGCCGCCGACTGGATGCTGGCCTCCTGTGCCGAGTAACCGGTAAACTCACGCAACGCTGCCTTGGGCGGTTGCGGGCCTACATCCATTGCCCGGGTTGTACTGAACGTAGTAACGATACTGGACCCCCGCCTCGCTCAGCCTGGCCCACCCATTGGATTTTCCCAGGGAAACCCTGAATAATGCGTTTCCCGTCGTTCACGCGCATCCGGGAGCCAAAGTAAAACCAAGAAGATGGATTCCCGTTTTCTCACACAGCCGTCCGGGAACGTTCAAAATCCGTCGCCCCCGCGAAGGCGCACTGCTGTCCGGAGAAAATCGGAAGCATACCCATACTGGGCTCCCGTCTTCGCGGGAGCGACGATGGCTATCAACAATCTTCGCCCGAAAGCAAGGGTTTTCCTCATCTCCGAGCAAGACAATAAGTCATGGTTTTCCTAATTCGGACTGAAGAGCTTCCAACCGTTCCCAGCTTTTGTAGGCATCCTTGAGTTCGCTTTCGATTGCGGCAAGTTTGCCCTGGTCCGTCTTGATGGCCTCCGACGACCGGCGAAAGAAGTCGGGATCGCTCATCGCTTTATGCCATGACGCCACTTCCGCTTCGAGCGCCTGGATGCGTTCGGGCAACGCATCGAGTTCACGCTGATCCTTGTAACTCAGTTTGGTCGCGGGCCGTTTCGCGGGAAGGCTCGAACCGGCGGTTTTCTTTTCTTCCGAGGCGGGCGGCGCCTCGTCTTCTGCCCCCTGCCTTTGGTGTCTCTGCCAGTCGGCGTAATTACCCACGTGGTAGCGGAAACCCGATTCCCCTTCGTGCACGAAGAGGCCGCCCACCACGTTATTGACGAAGGCGCGGTCGTGCGAAACGAGCACGATGGTGCCCGGATACTCGGTGACCATGTTTTCCAGCAGCTCCAGCGTTTCGATGTCGAGATCGTTCGTCGGCTCGTCGAGAATCAATACATTCGAGGGTTTCGCGAAAAGCCTTGCCAGCAAAAGGCGATTGCGCTCCCCCCCGGAAAGAAGCGCCGTTTTCGTCCGCGCCCGATCCGGCGTGAACAAAAACGCCTTGAGGTAACCCAGCACGTGCAGGTTCTTGCCCTCGAAATTGATCCGATCGGCGCCGTCGGCGACGTTCCAGGCCGCGGGCTTTTCGAGCGCGAGTTGGCGCCGATTCTGGTCGAACCAGGCGATCTCGAGGTTCTCGCCGTACTTGAGCGTGCCGCCGTCGAGCGGGTGATCCCCGAGCAGGACGCGCAGCAACGTCGTCTTGCCGCAGCCGTTCGGCCCCATCACGCCGATCACGTCGCCGCGGCGAATCTTGTGCGTGAAGCCGCGCAGAATCGGCTTGCCGCCGATGGAGGCATTGACCCTGTGCGCCTCGATTACGCGCCGGCTCGATTCCTCGCCGAACTGTGCACGGATACGCGCCCGGCGCTGGTACTTGCGCCGCGCGCCTGCCTCCTCGCGCATCTCTTCCAGCGCGCGCACTCGGCCCATGTTGCGCGTCGTGCGCGCCTTCACACCGCGGCGAATCCAGGCTTCCTCTTCCGCCAACCGCTTGTCGAACTCGCGGTTCGCCGCGTTCTCGGCCGCGAGCGCCTCGGCCTTGCGCCGGCGGTAATCGCGGTAATCGCCCGGCCAGTTATAGAGCTTGCCGCGATCCACCTCGATGAGTCGCGTCGCGATCCGGTCGAGAAAAGCGCGGTCGTGACTGATGAAAACGAGCGCCGAAGGCGTGCCGATCAGAAAGTCCTCCAGCCAGGTCACGCCGGCGATGTCGAGATGATTGGTCGGCTCGTCGAGCAAGAGAAGATCGGGATCGCCTACCACGGCCGCGGCCAGCATGACGCGGCGTTGAAGACCACCCGAAAGTTCCTCGAAGCGGCTCGCGGGATCGACTCCCATGCGCGAGAGGATGGCCTCCACTTCGGCTTTCTCGCTCCAGGCGCCGTCCGGCCGCAGCGGGCGCGCGACGAGCCCGCGGGCAACAATCCCATGCACGGAACCGGCGAGCCCGACCGGGATGTCCTGGGCGAGTCGCGCGATGCGCAAGGTCTCGGCGTGTTCGCGATCGCCGGCATCCGGTTCGAGTGTGCCGGCAATGATGCGCATGAGCGTCGACTTACCGGCGCCATTGCGCCCGACGAGGCCGATCCGCTCGCCTTCCTGGATGCTCAGGCTTATTCCGTCGAGCACCGGCTCCTCGGCAAAACGCAGGGAGATGTCGCGCAGCGTGAGCAGCATTCCCATAGTTTAGCCGCCCGGGCAATTTGACTTTGCTGTTGTAATTGTGTATAACAGCTACTCTTCCATCCGAATTCTCGCTATGACCTGCTTGATCCTCGCTGCCTTGTTACTTCTCCCCGGCTCCGCTTTGGCCTTCACGCCACCCGCCGTGACCCAAACCCCGGCTCAAACCAACACCGCATTGACCGTGCCGCCCAAGGCCATCGCCGCCGGCAACGCCTACTGGGCAAAGCTCGGCGTGACACCACCCAAGGGTGGGTTCATTCTCGCGCATCCCTGGTCTCCACCATGGTCCGGTCGCTCGCTGATCGTGCCCGTACAGTGGTTCAAACAGGCCTACGCCAAAGCCGATAAACACGTTAAGGACAAGACACCGATGATGGTCAGTGCAACCGACATGCGGGCCGACTTGCCCATTTTGCACATGGCGCTCGAGAAAAATTACAGCGGTTGGGAGCCCGCGATCAAGCACGGCTGGAACTGGGACAAATGGTTTCGGCAATGGAATGCCATGCTCGTAAGCCACGGCCACAAGAAAATCCCCGCCAGCGAGGCCTTCGCGCCCTGGTTTGCGTATGAACACTTTCAGATCGACAGTCACAGTGGTCCGGAAATTCCTGCCCGTTTTGACAACGGCATCACGTCACGTAGTGCCATGCTCGGGAGTGCTCCACATACCGTTTGCACCAGTCTGGAAACTACCAACGGCAAAAGTCATCCGTTGAACCCGAACGATCTCGCGCAACAACCTCACGCAGTCGAATTGTGGACCGGCAAGGCCCTGCAAACAGCTCATTATCTCGTCTATCCGTCCTCGCTGGGAACGGCGAAAAGCCTCGTCTGCGGCAAACAACACATTGTGCTAACGCCGTTCTGGAACGCTTACAAGCGGTTCTCCAAGCCCGCAACCGCACTCAAGCAATCCGTCGCCGCACTCGCTGGCGGCAAGAAAGGGCTGGCCATTTACAACATGCCGGCGCCGGGCATCGGTTACCTGCGCCTGGCCCAGTTCAATGATGCCGGTGATGATGCGCTGGTCAAACTGCTGCCCAAGCTGCCGAAATCGGCAGGCCACGAGAAGCTGCTTATCGTCGATCTGCGCGGCAACGACGGCGGCGGTGCGCCCCTTACCCTGTTGTCGCGCTGGATACCGGTCAAGAAGATCGACACGCAATCCACTCAAATAGGGAAGCGTTCGTGCCTCTACCCCGGTTTGTGGTTCAACCTGGGACAGGTGCTCTCAATCGGCCTGAAACATCCGACAAAATCCATCGTCAGGGAACTGCAGGCGGCCTACGCCCGGGGCATCGGCGCGCCACCGACCTCTAGTTGCAAGGTGCACTTCAAAACCACTACCGGACATTGGCACTATATCGATCATCATTTCGTGCGCCACTGGCACGGAGGCTATCCGCGGCTGTTGGTACTGGTGAACAACCGTTGCGCCAGCGATTGCGAAGGAATGGTCTGGGATCTGGCACAACTGCCGGGCACGGTGATTGCCGGCGAGAATACCTTCGGAGTAACGGGCTTCACGCAGCCGGGCTTTCTGTTGCTGCCGCACACGCATATCGTCTTCCAGCTCGCCACCAGCCGCAGTGAGGATTACGGCGATGATCGCTCCGTCAACGGCTACGGTCTCGACGTCGACGTCGCCTTGCCCACGACAAACGCATGGAGCGCGCAATCCATTCTTGCACTCGCCAAAGCGCTCGTGAAACCTGCTTCGTAAATCAAGCCATTTCGAACCGGAGACAAAAAATGAAACACGCCGTTTATGCTCTGACCTTCGCCGCGGCATCAGCACTGTTATGCGATGGAGTCAATGCCTTCGCGGCATCGCCTACCGCCATGGCGCCACCTACTGGGACCCAAATCCTCGCCCGGGCCAAGGCCGCGAGCGGCGGCGCAGCCTGGGACCATATCCACAGCCTGCGCATCGAGTCCACGCTCAAGATCGGTGGACTTTCCGGTTCGGAAACCAGTCTGCAGGACCTCCTGACCGGCCGCTCGGTGACTCACTACAAACTCGGCCCGATCAGCGGCGCACAAGGCTTCAACGGTACGCTGCGCTGGAGCAAATCACCCAACGGAAATATCTCCACCCAAGATACGTCCGCCGCGAAAAAGCGGGCCGTGACCTTCGCCTACCAAACCGAACGGGCCTGGTGGTATCCCCAACGCTGGCCGGCGGCGATCGAAACACTCGGAACGAAAATGGATGACGAAAAGACATTTCGGGTGCTGAAAATCACGCCGCGCGGCGGAGATTCGTTCAAGATGTGGATCAACGCAAAAACGCATCTCATCGCCCGCCTGGTGTATCACACGCCCGTGGACTACACGACGTACATGAGCGACTATCGCACGGTACACGACGTGAAGATCCCGTTCCATTCGCGCAGCACGGCTGGCCACGGCCAGGTAGCACAGGTCAAAAAGGTCACCGCCAATGTACCCGTAAGCGACGGGGACTTCGCCGTACCAGGGCAACAAGGCAGCGGCTTCTCGTTCATCGGCGGCGGCAGTGTCGCGACGATTTCCTTCACGCTCGTTGACAACCATATCCATATCCCGGTAAAGATCAATGGTCACCCGTTCGACTTCATACTGGACTCGGGCAGCGTCAATGTCCTGTCACCGCAGGCGGCCAAAGCCGCCGGCGTCAAGGCCAAGGGAAAGCTTGCCGCTCATGGCGCAGGCGCAAAGACGGTCGACATGGGGCTTGCCAAGGTAAAAGACGTCGTACTGGGCGGCAAGATCGCGCTCCACGACCAAACCTTTTACGTAATACCCCTGCCCAGTGTTTCGACCGCCACACGGCTTGACGGAACAGTCGGCTACGGGATCTTCGAGCACTTTGTGGTGCGCATCGACTACGCCAAGCATCTGCTGACACTGATCCGACCCAAGGATTTTGATCCAAAGGGCGCCGGCGAGCCCGTTTCCCTGCACTTCTACAACGGCAATAAAGTTACTGTGAAAGGCGCCATTGACGGCCTGCCGGGATACTTTATCCTCGATACGGGCAACAGCGGCTCGCTGGTTCTATTCGAACCCTTCGCAAAAAAGAACGGCCTGTACGCGCGCTACCACACGACGCCTCCTGTCATCACCGGCTTCGGGGTCGGTGGCGTCACCAGGGGACGCGTTGCTCGCGGCGGCAGGCTTGCAATGGGTCACGTCATGGTAAAGAATCCGGTGATAACTCTCAGCACATCGCCCCGGGGAACGCCTGCGAGCAAAAACCTTGCCGGCAATATCGGCGCCCGGATCCTGAAGCGCTTTACGGTAACCTTCGATTACGCAAACAAACTCATGTATATCAAGCCGAACAAGAACCACGGCAAACCGATGAACTACGATCGCTCCGGCATGGCCTTCAAACAAACGCAACAGGGATTTCCGGTCGTAGGCATCTTGAAGGGCGGCCCCGCGGCACAAGCCGGCATCGAGATCGGCGATGTCATCACGGCGGTAAACGGCAAGCCGGCAAACGATATGACTCGCCTCGCATTCAGGGCGATGCTGCGCAATGAAGCCCCGGGCACGAAGGTCAAACTTACCATTGGCGAAGGCAAAACCGCACATGCCGTAACCATCACGTTGCGCCGGCTCATCCCGAAAACCGGCGGCCTGAAAAAGGCCGCCTGAACGCTCGGCGCGGCCGTTCGCCCGCCTGAAAGGCGGCGGGCCATTACCGTCATCCGGCCTGTTCGGGTGTTCGGGAACCGTCGGGCAGCGAACGCAGTTGCAGACCGCCGGTGCAAATCGGCGAAGTGACCGAGCCGCCGTACTTGTCCACCGTTTTGGAGTATGGCCGCTCCGGCTGGCGCCACCCCGCGCGGCGCATCCGGCGCCTTCTCCGATTCAGAACTGCTGGACCAGTACCTTGATCCAGGCGGCGAGGAGACACAGCGCGGCGAGGATCGCCGTCTGCGCCCGGACCGCCCGGTACCAGCCCGGCGCCTGTTCGCCGAACCAGCGCCGCTCCGCATACCAGAAGGCGACCGTCGCCACGGCAAGCAGAATCAGCGAGACGAAGTACCACGGCAACGAAGCAAGGACCCAGCCGATCACGAGCGCGAGCATGGACCAGAGATAGACACGCGCCGACGGGCGTTCGGCAATCGCCCAGCCCCATTGCACGGCGCCGGTATAGGCGAACATGAGCGCCGCATAGATCGCCAGTACGTGGCTCGCGGCTCCGGCCTGGTGCGACCACATCCAGGCGGCAAGCCCGATGAAGGGAACTACGGCCACATACGAAGTCACGGTCACCAGAAAACCGGTCCTGCCACTCCGCGGTTGCGCGTCGCGTTCGCTTCCCGTCGAAAATTCCTGCATGCCCATCACTCCCGGCGTTGTCCCGAAGCACGGGAACACTATAACCTGTCCCGGAGTCTGCCCGTGAAGAGACGCGCCCGTGGCAGCGGCCGTTTCCGCGCGAACAGGCCCGTCGTCAACCTAGCGAGCCCGCCGCGCGCGGCGCTCGACGCGGGCGAGGTGCAGGGCAATCGGCAGAGACAGCAGGAACAGCCCGGCAACCCCGAGATAAATCGGCAGAAATCCGAAACGGTAACCAAGATAGAGCCCGAGGATGGGGCCCGCCGTACCGCCGAAATCGGAGGCGACCTGATAGATGGCGGTCGCGCGCCCGCGCAGTTCGGGTGCGATCAGATCACCTATGAGAGTCAGCAGCGGAATCACGATGGCGCCCGCTCCCAAGCCGATCGCCAAGAGGGCAACGATGACCAGCGGCAGCGCATGGATAAAGGCGAGAAGCAGATAACCCGCGAGCATGAAGGCAATGGCAACGAGGAGAAAGGCCGTGCGGCGGCGAATAATGTCGATCCGCCGCCCGATCATGAGCGACGTCCCGGCATAGGCGATCATCAGGATCGCGAGCAAGAGGCCCGCACTGCCCTCCGCGCCGAGACCGGCGATAGAAATGCCCCGCCGATCCACCAGCAGAACCAGGGTGGCAAGCAGGATTCCCATCACGGAAAAGGAGACGAGCGCCGCGTACAACCAGATGCCGGCAAGCCGGCGTTGGCGCAGAATCCCCCGCAATCCTGCCAGGGAGGTGCGCGATCCCGCCTCAATCGGAAACGTTTGCCGCCGGCGCGGAATGCCCGCGAGTGCCGCGAGGCCCGAGCAGATGCTGAGCGCCATGGCCGTGAAGAAAGCCGCATCGGCGGAGACGAGTTCGGCCACCAGGCCGCCGAGCACGAGACCGCCGGGCACGCCGAGGCTGATGGCGCTGCGCGTGCGCGCAACGAGCCGCCCGCGATTGCCGCCGCTGCTGAGTGTGAGCACGGCAGCTACGGCACCGACAAAAAGCAGCGAGGAGCCCGCGCCCCAGACGAGACGCCCAGCCAGAAACCAGGCCGTGGGTGCGCCCAGATGCAGCGCCGCAACATAACCGAGCGTGCCGAAGCCTTCGATGAAAAGCCCGGCGGCGATCACGCCGCGCGCACCGAAACGGTCCACGAGCGAGCCGGTGATCGGGTTGACGCCCAGACGAACAATGCGGTTGGCGGCGAGAATCACCCCGATCACGACGGCCGAAAGTCCCATGCGCAGACCCAGCGCGGGCAGGATCGGAAATACCACGCCGCCACCGATACCCCCGAGAAATCCCATCGCGGCAATGCGCCAACTGACGGTGGACGCGCTGTAATGATTTTTGGGTGCGCGGGCGTTCACGCGTCTTATTATCGTCGAAGCGGCCAATCACATGGCAGTAAACACCCTCGGATCGACGGCCAATGGCAACACAAGAGCGGCGAGAATTGCAAGCACGATCACGATTATGAAAAGCACGCCCTGAAACATCCACAAGCGGCGCTGATGCACGAACGCGGCTTCCAGCGCCGCATCGAGACCGCCCGCGGCAGCCGAGAGCCGTTTCAGCGCGCGCGAATAACGGAGCCAGTAGAGTGCGTAAAAGATCGCGATCGCGAACAGAATCACGCCCTCGATGACCAGGGGAAGACCGGCGAGGCCCCTCGTCGCCATCATGACGATGCCGATCAGGAACATCAGGCCAAACAGGCAGGCGCCGATTACACCGAGGACGCCGAGAAAATGTATCCAGCTGCGAGTCTTCGCGAGCGCCCGAAGCGCGCCCTCCGTCACCGGAATGGATTGCGGCTCGTTATCTCCGGCAATCATTTCGATGGCGCCACCCAGGCAGCATCATGCGCGGCGATGTTCGTACCGACAATGATCGCCGCAACAATCGCGCACACGAACACGATGATCATGATGATCATCAGGACGCCCTGCAGGGTCCAGTAACGCCGCTGCCACGACAAGGCCTCCTCCAGGCGCTCGCCGCTTGCTCCTTCGAGACTCAACTTGATCCCGCGCCCGTAGCGCAGCGCAAACCAGGCAAACAAGCCGTTGACCACCACGCCGACGACGGCGCCCAGAGTGGCAAGACCGGAGACCATGGCCGCGACATGCGGCGGCGTACCGGAGGGCAAGGCCGGCGGCGAACCGAGCGAATAAACGCAGGCGTCAATAACACCGAGCGCGGCCAGAACGAGGGCGACGATGCCGGCAAACAGCGCCCACGGCCGAGTTGCACGCAACGCCGCGATACCGGCCGCATTGACGCGCGGCGGGCCACCGCTTTCGCTCCCGCCCATGACTCCTCCGGCCAGGCGAACCCGTACCGATTATAGGGTAGCGTCGCGGAACACCGCTTGATTGCCTTCGCCGGAAGCCCTACATTGGATTCCATGCACCTGGCATCCGAACGCGAAACCGTCGCCGCCTCGCGACGGCGGATTCAGCGCGCCTTCAGCGCGAGCATCATCTTCGTGGCCATCCTGTGGTGGATCCGGCTCATCGAGTGGCTCGGCGGCTGGAACTGGGATCGGCTCGGCGTGGAGCCGCGCACCATTTCCGGCCTCATCGGCATCGTCTGCGCGCCGCTGCTCCACGTTTCCTGGGAGCACCTGCTCGCCAACACCGCGCCGGTCCTGATTCTCGGCACCGCGCTCCTGTACGGTTATCCGCGCGCGAGCCGCATCGTCATCCCCTTGATATGGCTTGGATCGGGCGCGGGCGTATGGTTCACGGGTCCGCCCGGCTTCAGCCTCGGCGCGAGCGGTCTTGTCATGGGCTTCATCGTGTTTTTGATCGTCGCCGGCGCGCTCCGGCGCGATCGAACCTCGATCGCGATCACCTGCGCGACCGCCTTCCTCTACGGCACGGCACTGGTCGCGATCGTCCCGGGCACCGAGGGGCCGCACATCTCCTACATCACCCACGCCTGGGGCGCCGGGATCGGCCTCGCCTGCGCCCTGGTCCTCTTCAGGCTCGACCCCATTCCGCCGCGCAAACACATCCGCTGGCAGGACGAGCCGGAGGACTACGAAGATCCCGTGATCGGCGATCTGTGGCGCGAACCACCGCCCGAGCCAGACGAACCCCCCGTCCCGCCCTCTGCCACCACCGAACACGAGCCGCCGCGGCTGCATTGATTCCCCGCATGGCGTCGGAGGAGCGGTTGCACGCGGATCCGGGAGTCGGCTCCGAATCGACCCCACCGGTCCGATACCGACGCTCCGCTCGCATACACATCCGGAGTGGGTGTTCGCTTTCGCTGGCGGAAAGACCGGCTCAGTGTAACGTTTCCGGACAGTTGTCGAGAAGCTTCTCGCGCAGCGCCGCGGCGTCGTGCACCCCGAGTTTGGCGTAGATCCAGCGGCTGTGGGATATGGCTGTGTTACGGGTAATGTTGAGCTGCCGCCCGATGGCCGCGTGCGTATGTCCCGCGGCCAGGAGGATCGCGATCTCGCTCTGGCGGCGGGTCAGCGGCAGGTCGCGCGCACCGCGCCAGAGGCGCAGCGAAAGCGGTTCGTCGCGCGTGACGGTAATGCCGATGTGGCCTGCGCCGGGACTCCTCGCGTTCAGCCAGTAGGCGCGAAAGGTAAACCGGCCCCAGACGTTGCAATGCCGCACCACCGGTGCCGGAGCATCCGCCCGCCCCGCATAGACATCTTCCAAATGCTTGCACAGGGCAGCCACCGCGGGCGGCAGCTGCAACAATCGAATCGGCCTTGACGATCCGAATCGCGCATTCGTGGCAAGCATCAGCAGACGGAGTCCGTCCGGTGAAAAACTCAGGGGTCGGCCGTCGCGGCCGGCGATGATCATTCCCTGTTCACCGCTGTCAATGAAGGGGGCGGGTTGCTCGTCGTTCCCGACCTTGGCGACAAGGGCGTGTACGAGAAAGGACTCGATCCGGGCAAGTCGCTCCCGATCCATCGGAGAAAAACCGGTCTCCTGGAGCGATCTGTGCAGCTGCAGAATCGCCGTGGGCCGGTCAAGTTCGCGTAACACCAGGCGCAGCACCGTACCGTAACCCAGAGGGCGGAGCACCAGGTTGTAGAAATCGCTGCGCTCAAATTCGCGCGGCGAAACCCTGTTCGCCTGTTCATTGCCGACCACGCCATGTTCCTCGCGCGCGGCTTCCGCCATCGAGCGGGTGACCCTGCGTTCGCGCTCCTTGCCGTAAAACTCCGCCATGTACAACGGCGCGACCTTGGGCAAAGCGTCCGGGTGGTCGTCATAGAAGTTGACCATCTCGCCCCGCGGCCCCACCCAGAAGCAGTTCACGCCCGCCGCCGCTATCACGGCGCGCAGTTCGCGGAACAAGGCGGGCGCGATTGCCTCGCTGCCCAGGCCCAGACAGCACAGTTGCTTGATCCGCGCCTCGGCGCGCGCCGTCTCCCCCGTCTTTCTCATCGCCCGCGGCTCCCTCCGGGCCATTGCCGCCCCCACGCAAGTTTAGCAAGGGCTGGGGATGTTTCCGGCTACAAATTAGCGCAATCTGAGCGCAAATGCAACGGCGGGCAGGAGCCGCGATGCAGGAAATGGCCCGGAAATCGCGGATCCCGCCCCGGTGGCGCCGTTTGGCGGGGCCCGACAAATCGGTTGAGCCCTGCAGCCGCCATTTCCGGTTAACAGTGGTAGGGGCTGCTCCCTTGGGCCGCGTCACGCGTTGATACCGAAAGAGGACGTTTGTCATGAAGATCGGTTCGAAAGTTTATCTTCTCGTTCCGGCGCTCGCCGCCGGTCTCGCGCTGCTGGCGGGCTGCCCGTCGGGGACGCAGACGCAATCGAGCACACCACCGCCGACGGCGCGGGCCGCGGGCTTCCACGGCACGGTGTTCGGCGGGCGCCAGCCCATCGTGGGCGCCAAGGTAGTCGCCTACGAGTCGGGCGCCACGACGGGCGCCGACAGGCTCCCAAGAGAGCTCGGCAGCGCGACGACCGACATGAACGGTCGGTTCACCATTGCCTTCGGCTTCATCCCCCACAGCAACCGACTGATTTACCTTGTCGCCAAGGGCGGAACCTCGATCACCGGCGGCGGGATCAATACCGCGACGAAATTGCTGACGGTTGCCGGCATTTACTGCACGAGCGGCTCAACGGGCTGCAACTTCCCCGATACGGTCAACATCAACGAGCTGACCACAGTCGCCTCGACGGCGGTGCTGCAAGACTATCTCGCCTACGAACGCTGTTCGTCCCTCATCGGCAACACGGAATCCGGGAGCTGCATCGGGCTTCGCGGCGCTGCCGGGCTCGTCGCCATGGGGGGAACGGTGGGGAATCTCGTCAATGTGGCGACCGGCCGGCCGAGCGATTTTCTCGCGGCGCAACCCAATCCCTCGCCGCTGCACACGACGCTGGAGAAGATAAACACGCTTGCGAACGTGCTTGCCTCGTGCGTCAATACGAGCGGCACGGAATCCTCGCCTTCCACCACCTGTCAAACGTTGTTCGATGCGGCGCTCGGCATTCCCGCCGATACCTTGAAGACGGCCCTGCTTATTGCGACGAGCCCCGTCCTCAACGGCGAAGGCCAGAAGTTCTTCGCGCTGGCGGGCACGAACCCCGTCTACAGCCCGGTGCTTCCCGCCACGCCGCCTGCCGCAAGCCCCGGCTTCTGGACGGTGGGGGGCGAGCGCTACGTCCTTGCCGTCAATAGCGACGGCGACGATGTCTCCGTCTGGACCTTCGGCGAACCGGGCGCGTCCGGGGGCACGGGCGGCTCGTTCGAAGCCACCGGCACGACGCCGCATTCGATCGCGGTGGATCCGGGCGGCCGCTACGTCTATGTCGCGAATACCGGCAGCGGCAACCTGTCGGCCTACGCGATCGGGACGGACGGCAGGCTCGTGGAGCTTCTGACTTCACCCTTTACGGCGGGCGCGAGTCCCCGCTCGGTCGCGGTGGATCCGAGCGGGCACTACGTCTATGTCGTGAATTTTGACGACGACAATGTATCTGCCTACGCGATCGGGGCGGGCGGCGCGCTCACGGAGATCGCCGGCTCGCCGTTTGCCGCGGGCGACGGCCCGGATTCGGTGGCGATAGACCCGACGGGAAGCTACCTGTACACGGCGAACTTCGCCGGCAACAATGTATCGGCCTACATCATCGGGGCCGGCGGCGCGCTCGCGAACGTCGCCGGCGCCGGTTGCTATTCGGGCGGACCGACCAACTGCTTCGCCGCGGGCACCGCTCCGTTCTCAATCGCGGCGGACCCGACGGGAAACTATGTCTATGTCGCGAACTTGGGCGGTGGCAACATTTCGGCGTACGCAATCGGGACCGGCGGTCTCCTCGCGGGAATTGCCGGCGCCAGTTGCTATTCGGGCGGACCGACCAACTGCTTCGCCGCGGGCACCGCCCCGGACTCGGTGGCGGTGGACCCGTCTGGGCGCTTTCTGTATGTCGCGAACGGAAACAGCGACAACGTGTCGGCTTACGCGATCGGGACGGGCGGCGGGCTCACGGCGCTCGCCGACTCGCCGTTTGCCGCGGGCGACGATCCGATCGCGGTCGCGGTGGACCCGACCGGGCACTTCGTCCGGGTGGCGAACAAGCTTGGGGACAGTAGCTCGGTGTTTGCGCTTGACACGCTCACCGGCGGGCTCGCGCCGATCACGGGCTCGCCGTTTCCCGCGGGCTCGGAGCCATCCGCGCTCGCGGCGGATCCCACCGGACGCTACGCCTATCTTACATTCCCCACCCTCGACGGCATTGCGTCCGGGACCATCGGAAAGAACGGCGGGCTCGACCCGGTCCCCGGCAATGCCTGCGGCGGCGCTCCGCCGGTTAATCCGGGGAATTGTATCGCCGCTGGCGCGAACCCGGTCGCGGTGGCGCTGGATCCGTCGGGACGTTTCGTCTATGTCGCGAACAACGGCAGCAACGACGTGTCGGCTTACCGGATCGGGACGGGCGGCGTGTTCACCGAGATCGCCGGCTCGCCGTTTGCCGCGGGTGACTACCCGACCTCGGTGGCGGTGGTGGTGGGTCTCACGGGCCGCTTCCTCTATGTCACGAACTACTACGGCAACGACATATCGGTGTACACGATCGGGGCGGACGGCGCGCTGAGCCCGCTTACGCTTTCCGCCTGCGCCGGCGTGACGAGCCTCCACAACTGCGTGGCCGCCGGCTCGAATCCGAGGTCCATCACCGTGTTCCGTTCCGGCTACGTCTATGTCGCCAACTTCGGCGGCGACAACGTGTCGGCCTACGCAATCCAGACCAGCGGTTATCTCGCCACGGTTTCCGGCAACCCCTGCGGCGACACGCCCGATCCACACAACTGTTTCGCTGCCGGCAACGCTCCGGTCGCGGTCGCAAATGATCCAGGCGCAAGCTACGTTTATGCCGCGAACTACGGCAGCAACAACGTCTCGGCGTATTCGGTCGGCGTGGGCGGTGTGCTGACGGAACTCACCGGCTCGCCGTTTACCGCGGGTGACGAACCGCGCTCGGTGACGGTGGACCCGACCGGGAATCATGTCTATGTTGCAAACTACGGCGAAAACGACGTCTCAGGCTATACGATCGGGACAGGCGGCGGGCTCACGGAGCTATCCAGCTCGCCCTTTGCAGCGGGCTCCGCTCCATTCTCGATCACCGTGGACCCGACGGGACGTTACGTCTATGTTGCGAACCACGGCAACGCCAATGTTTCGGTGTACGGAATCGGCGGGGGCGGCGTGCTCTCGCCGATCTCCGCCGACCCCTGCGGCGTAGTGCCCGAACCGGGCAACTGCTTCGCCGCCGGCGACATTCCGGTTTCGATTGCGGTGGGCCCGTGATCGCTGCCCGGGGCTGCAAGAGGGAAGACCGAACATTTCGACGCGGAATTTTTTGCTTGACTGAAGGAGTTTGAACCATGAACATTCGCAAACACCTCTCGATAACGCTCGGAAGAAGTGCCGGCATCTTGCCGGCTCTCGAAGACATCCCCCTCAATCCCCCTCGCAAGCGATTGCCGCTTCTTCCGCTCCCTCGCCTCGCGTGTGCGGAGAGGGTTGGGGTGAGGGGTTCATGCAAGGACTAAAACCATGTTCAAACGCTGCTTAATCGCAATCGCTGTTTATCTGGCTATAGAGAGAAAAGGCTCCGATTTCGGAGCCGTGTGCCACGTTGATACCGAAAGAGGATCATTGTCATGACACTCTGTTGGAAACTCTTTACTCTTGTCCCGGCACTCGCCGTCGGGGCCGCGCTGCTCGCGGGTTGCCCCTCGCGGTCGAACGAGCAGAAGAGCGTCCCGCCGCCCATCGCGCAATCGGCCGCTTTCGGCGGCACGATATTTGGAGGCCGTCAGCCGATTGTGGGCGCCAGGGTCGCGGCCTACGCGGCGGGCGCGACGTTAGGAGCAGCACCGACCGAAATCGGCTTCGCCTATTCCGACTCCAACGGCCGATTCAACATGACTTTCAGCCCGTCGCCCACGGCGGGGCAGATCGTGTACGTGACGGCCGCCGGCGGCTTCGCCGGGGGCGGCACCAATCCGGCGATCGGGCTCGCCACCGTGGCCGGCCCCTATTGCACGAGCGGCAATACGGGTTGCACGTTCCCGGCCAACGTGAACATCGACGAGCTCACCACCGTCGCCACGACGGCGGTGCTGCGGGGCTATATCCAGTTCGTGGACTGCACGATGATCTCGGGCAACACCGAAACCGGCGCCTGTCTTGCACTCGAAAACACAACGGGTTTCTCACACATGGCAGGCACCATCGGCAATCTCGTGGACGTTACGACCGGTCAGCCGAGCGCCTTCCTCACGAGTCATGCTGCGACTGCAGGTTCACCGCTGCGCTCGACGCTGGAGAAACTCGACACACTCGCGGACGTGCTCGCGAACTGCGTGAACGCCATCGTGCCGCCATCGGCCGTCCCTGCCGCCTGTACAAACCTGTTCAAATTGGCGATCTCGAACCCGACCGATACTCTACGAACGGCTTTTGCCGTCGCCGACTTTCCGGCCGTCAACGCGCGGGGCCTCGCGTTCTACGATCTCCTGCCTGCTTCCCCGATATTTTCACCGACGCTGGCAGCCGCGCCGGCAGCGTTCACGTCGGGCTTCTGGACGGTGGGCGGCGAACGTTACGCATTTGTCGCCAACTCCGGGGGCGACGATGTTTCGGCTTGGCGCCTGGACCGGCACAATGGCAGCCTCGATGCCGTGGGCACCGCTCCCACCGGCAGACTGCCGCGAGGAGGGGCGGTGGATCCCACCGGGCACTACCTCTATGTCCCCAATTTCTCCGGCGGCAATGTATCCGTCTGGACCATCGGCAATGGTGGCAGCCTCACGCCCGTGGCCGGCAACCCTTGCGGCGGGGAGGCGAACCAGCAGAATTGCTTCCTCGCGGGCAACGATCCGGATGCGGTCGCGGTGGATCCGAGCAGCCGCTATGTCTATGTTGCAAACTGGAGCGATGACACGGTTTCGGCGTACACGATCGGCGCCGACGGTGCGCTTAGTCACATCGGTGGCGGCCCCTTTCTGACGGGCGGCGACCCGAAGTCGGTCATTGTGGATGCAACCGGGGCCTATGTCTATGTCGCCAATAATTATCACTATTATGTTTCGGGATTCGCGGTCAACGCGGATGGCAGTCTCACGCCGCTCGCAGCCGGCCAGTGCGACGTTGCGGGTCGCCACAACTGTTTCCTGGCGGGCGAGCACCCGAGTGCGCTCGCGGAGGATCCGCGTTCCGGCTATCTCTATGTCGCCAACGAGGGCGGCCACTACGTTTCGGCATATACCATCGGCACCGGCGGGATGCTCATCCCAATTTCTGCCGGTTCCTGCGTGGGGATCGGCGACGACCCTCACAACTGCACCAATACGGGAGCCAGTCCGGTTGCGCTCGCGGTGGATTCGGTTGGCGGCTTCCTGTATGTCGCAAATCACGACGGTGGCAATGTTTCGGCGTACGCCATCGGCACCGGCGGCACGCTCGAACCATTGGACGCCAACTCCTGCGGCACGACACCAGACCCGCTCAACTGCTTCGCCGCGGGCGCCGCCCCGACCTCGGTCGCGGTGGACCCGACCGGGCGCTTCCTGTATGTCAGCAACGAGGGCGACGGCAATGCCTCGGTGTACAGGATCCGCGCAGATGGCTCACTCGATGCGGTCGCGGGCTCGCCTTTTGCCGCCGGCTCCAATCCGATCACGGTTGCGATGGACGCGACGGGACGCTACGTTTATTTTACGAACTCATTGAGCAACGGCGAGGTTTCGGCCTACACGATCGGCACGGGCGGCGCATTCACCGCCATCGCCGGCAACCCCTTCGAAGGAGCCAACAATCCGGAATCCGTGGCCTTGGACCCGCGCGGACGCTACGTCTATGCCGGCAACTATGCCTTTCACGGCGGCATCTCGGCTTGGGTCGTCGGCGCCGGCGGGGTGCTCGCCCCAGTTGTCGGCAGTCCGTTTGGTACGCAGAGTGGCTTTAGCTCGGCCGCGGCGGACCCGAGCGGTCGCTACCTGTATGCCATTGATCCGGACGGTAACAATCTCTACGCTTACGAAATCGGCAGCTACGGCGCACTCAGCGCCGTTACCGGGAGTCCCTTCCCCACGGGCGATAATCCGCACTCGGTCGCGGTGGATCCGAGTGGTCGCTACGTCTATGTGGCGAACTATTTCGGCAACAACGTTTCCGAGTGGACGATCGGGGCCGGTGGTACGCTTGATCCTATAACCGCCAACGCTTGCGGCACGACACCCGACGCGCACAATTGCCGCGACGCGGGCTTGCGCCCACGCTCAATCGCGGTGGACCCGAGCGGCCGCTACGTCTATGTTGCCAACTATACGAGCGGCAACGTGTCCGTCTATACCATAGGCCTGGGCGGCGCGCTCGTGCCGGCAAACGGCTACGCCTGCGGCAGGCCACCGCCGGAATCTTACAACTGTTTCGACGCGGGTAACGGACCGTATTCGGTCACGGTGGATCCGGGCGGCAGCCACGTCTATGTCACCAACTTCGTCAGCGCTGACGTTTACGCCTACACCATCGGCACAGGCGGCACACTCAGCCAGATTGGCACTCCCCTTCTCGCGGGCTCCGGTCCGGCCTCCGTCGTCGTGGACCCGACGGGTCACTACGCCTATGTCGCCGATTTCGACAGCGACGACATCTCCTCCTACATTCTCGGCGCGGGCGGTGTGCTCACCTTCCTAGGCTACTGGGATTTGACGCCAGGCAGTGAACCGATCGCGATTGTCACCGGGCCATGAACCGTAGAGCAAGGAATGCCCCGTGAGAGCAACTTATTGTTCTCGCCGCTTGTGCCCATCTGGCTCCCTCTTGCCGTCTTCGGGATGGTGGAGCCGGACGGGGCCGCGCGGCGGCTCTCGAAGACATCCCCCTCAATCCCCCTTCGCAAGCGAATTCTCTTTTCCCTCTCCCTCGCTCCGCCGGCTTGCCGGTAAGGCTCTTCGTCTGAACGTAACTCAAAGAGGTCTCGACATGAAATACTCGATTCAAAATTTCAAACTTGCCCGTCCCATGACTCGCGTTATGAAAACGGCGGGCTTGACCGCCTTGGCCCTAGTGGCGGCGGCTTTGTGGAGCCCCGCCGCGCACGCGGGAAAAATCCACATAGACAGCGCGCGCATCGGCTGCCTTGATATCCAGCATGCGCCCAATCTCACAGGGTGGGTCGGGCGTAGCTGCAACGGCAAATGGACTTGCAGTTTCAAGGCGCCAACACCAAATGAATACCGTGCCGCCGGTGTCCATGCCAAGGGGCGGAGTTTCTGCACGCAGGCGATGGAAATCACATACGACTGCGGCGACCATGCGCTGCGCAACGCGACAGTTCCCGGCGATGCATGGGGGCACCCCCCGGCACAGTTGGAGTGCCCGCGCTCACAGCGTGCCCCGGCGCCTTCTCCCGCGCCGGCTCAGCCGAGCGGCAGCGGCAATGGCCACGAACTGCGTATCAGTCAGAGCGTCTGGTCTGCTCTGCTGCAGTCGTTTGCGATCGGGCTACGTGTGCATATCAACAACTTCGATCGAAGCAACCGAAGCCCGCTAACCTGCGTCCCCAGCTGCCCCTGTCATAATGGTCGGTGCTCCGTAGCTTATCACGCGCTAAAGCGCAACAGCAGCTATATTTCTTATTATTCGCCGGCTCTGGGACACAGCGCCGACTTCACGACTCACTTCACGCCGCAATCGGTTTGGCGCAACCCGTTCCTGTTTCTGGTCAATGACACCAACCTGGAGCCGAGTTCGATCCAGGCCCGCTCCTATCATGGCCAGATCATCGTTGACCTGCCCTTCGAGGGCAACGGCCGTGAAATAGCCACCGCCTGCCATTCCAATCTGGCTTGCGGCTGGGGGCAGGCAGACGGCAACAACAAGCCCAACGCCGAGATCAACAACCTCGTCATCCACGTGCCATTCCGACTATCGCTGGACCGCTCGCACGGCCAGGCGCACATCCGCACTACTCTGGGCCGCGTCACCTTCAGTGCTTACATCCGCCGCGCCGGTATGTGCTACCACAATGCGCTAGTGTCCTGTCTCAGAAATTCGCATGGTATGTAGGCCGGGATAAGCGTAGCGT
>CAZKOE010000007.1:18108-29697 GCA_964554305.1 uncultured Gammaproteobacteria bacterium | reverse complement strand
GCTCCAGTCGCGCCACTCACCCTTGTCGGGATAACCGATCTTGGGCAGGAAGAGCGCCCACTTGGCGAGCGCCTTCTTCTTGGTGGCGTCGCTCATCCAGGTCACGTTCTCGATATGCTCCTTGAGCGCGTTGCGGATATTCGTGACCAGTTCCTCGGCGCGAGCCTTGGACTCCGGCGGGAAATACTTGGCGACATACAATTGCCCCAGGCCCATGCCCATGGCGAAATTGACCATGCGGACCACGCGCTTCCAGCGCGGTTTCTGCTCGGGTTGGCCGCGCAGAGTCTTGTTATAAAAGTCGAAGCGGTTGTCCTGGAATGCCGAACTCAGGGCCGGCGCGGAACGGTTGATCAGGTGGAACTTGAGGTAGGCCTGCCACTGCGACACCGGCGCCTTGACAAGCAGCTTGTCGAATTCCTTGATGAACTTCGGCTGCGAGAGGGAAAAACCCTTGCCGATATCCACACCCTGGGCCTTGAAGAAGTTGCCCCAAGAGAAATGCGGGCTGATCTTGTCGGCCTCGGCGACGGTGACAAAGTGATACTGGTTGTCGAGATTGCGCAGTTGGGTCGGCGAGAAGGAGGCCCTGGCGAGGTCTGTCTCGAAGTCGAGCACGGACTGCGCCTGCTTCCTGGCCTGGTCTTCGGGCGTACCGATCAGCTCCAGAGACTCGGCAATGTATTTGACGTAAGCCTTGCGGATGCCCTTGTACTTCGACTCCAGGTAATAGGCCTTGGTCGGCAGGCCGAGGCCACCCTGGTACACGTAGCCGATCTGCCGGGTCGCGTCCTTGAAGTCCGCCCGCGCGCCGAAGTTGAAAACGTAGTTGAAGCCGTCGTTGAAGCTGCTGTTGAGGAAGTTCACGATGTCGGCCGTGTTCTTGAGGGCGTCGATTTCTGCCAGTTCCGGCTTGATCGGATCGTAGCCGAGTTTGTTGATGGTGGCCGTGTCCATGCCGGCGGCGTAGAGCCGGCCGAGCTTCTGCTCGAGCGAGGAGCCTGTGCCGTTCCTGGCGTCCTGCGCGGCGGTTTCGAGTATCTGCCTCTGTTCCTGCAGGCTTTTCTTGTGCAGGTAGCCGAACGCGCCCCAGCGAGTCGCGTCGGAGGGAATCGGGTTAGCTTTATTCCACTTCGCATCCACATACGCAGCAAAGTTGTCACAGGGGTTGTACTGGTCGTCCACGGTGAAGGCGATCGGCTGGCTCGGGATGACGGCGGCGGTCGCGGCCGGCGCGGTTTGCGCCGCGGTCGCCGGCGCCGCGACACTCTGGTTCGGAGCGCCTTTGCCGCTACCGGCGGCTGCGAGTGCGAGGCCAACGGCCAGCGCGAGCGGCTTGATCGACTGTTTAACCATGGGGGAATTCCTCCGGAATCAGGTGAAATGGATTCTGCAGCCGGGTAAGCGCGGCCGCCGTGCGGCCGCGGAATCCCGATCGGGCGTTAGTCTACTCCATCATGCGGTCCTTCTGCCTTCCGCCGCGATCCCGCCGGAAGCAGGATTGCCCGTACCGAACCGGCGGGTGGTTCAGGAAAAGGGATCGCGCAGGGTGATGGTGTGGTCGCGGTCGGGACCGGTGGAGATCATGGCAAGCGGGACTCCGGCAAGTTCCTCGATTTTTTCGAGATAGGCGCGGGCGTTCGCCGGCAAGTCGCTGTAGCGGGTGATGCCGACGGTGGAGCTTTGCCAGCCGGGCATGTCCATGTAAACCGGTTCGGCGCTGGCATAGGCTTCGCTGCCGATGGGTGCGTCTTCGAGTTCCTTCGCGCCGTGGCGGTAGGCGACGGCGATGCGAATGGAGTCGAGTTCGTCGAGCACGTCGAGCTTGGTCACGGCGAGCGCGCTCAGGCTGTTGTTGACGACGGCACGGCGCACGACGACGGCGTCGAACCAGCCGCAGCGGCGCGGCCGGCCCGTTGTCGCGCCGAATTCGTTGCCGCGGCGCGCGAGCGTCTCACCCATGACGTCGAGGAGTTCGGTCGGAAACGGGCCGCCGCCGACGCGCGTGGCGTAGGCCTTGACGACGCCGAGCACGGCATCGATGTCGCGCGGCCCGATGCCGGTACCGGTGGCGGCGGCGCCGGCCGTCGTATTGGACGAGGTGACGAAGGGATAGGTGCCGACATCGATGTCGAGGAGCGTCCCCTGCGCGCCTTCAAAAAGGATATTCGCGCCGTCGCCGCGCAGGCGTTTCAAACTGCCCGCGACGTCGCCCACCAGTGGCGAAAGCGCGTCCGCATGTTCGAGATAGTGCTCAAGTGTTGATTGAAAATCAATAACTTGCGTATTAAAATAATTCTTTAATATGAAGTTGTGGAAATCCAGGACTTCACCGAGTTTGGCAGCAAAGCGCTCGCGCCGGAACAGGTCGCCGACGCGCACGGCACGCCGCGCGACCTTGTCTTCGTAGGCGGGGCCAATACCGCGCCCGGTGGTACCGATGGCGGCCGCGCCCTTTGCCTTTTCGCGCGCCTTGTCGAGCGCCGTGTGCGACGGCAGAACCAGCGGGCAGGCGGCACTGATCGTGAGCCGGTCGCGGGCCGGTATGCCCTCGCCTTCCAGCAGATCGAGTTCCTCGAACAGCGCGCCGGGATCGAGCACGACACCGTTACCGATGAGGCAGCGCACGCCCTTGCGCAGCGCGCCCGTAGGCACGAGATGAAGAATCGTGCGCCTGCCGCCGACGACGATCGTATGTCCGGCGTTGTGCCCGCCCTGGAAGCGCGCGACGGCCTGTGCGCGTTCCGTGAGCAGGTCCACCAGTTTTCCCTTGCCCTCGTCACCCCACTGAATGCCGACGACAACCACGCTCTTGCTCATGTCTTTGCTCGCTTCAAAGGAATTTACCCGGTCTTTATTTCATCACATCCGCACCGACCCGCATGATCTCATGTTCCCTCGAAGGGAGAAGGCCGGGGTGAGGACGAACATATACTCGATACGAGCGACGCAACATCCTTATTCTGTTCCCCTCCTGCAAGGGAAGAGATGAGAAGATCGATTCTTCCGTCCCGGGATAGGAAATCCGCATGCGTTCACGTGAATTGATCGAAGTCACCGCTGCTGCCGTTTGCCGGCGGTCTTTTCCAGCGTCTTGAACCAGGGGCTGTCCATCGAGAGCACGAGCACGCTGGTATTCGTCTTCAGCGCCGCGCCCTCGCTTTCCAACGCAAGGAAGTAGTCGAAAAACCCGGGAGCCGCGCGCGCGACGGGAGCATAAATGGCCGCAACTCTCGCCTCGCTCTTGCCGGTGATCGTCGCCGCCTTGAGCCGGGCGTCGGCAACCACGGCGGCACGGCTGGACGCCGCGGCGGCGGCGATCGCCGCCTCCCTGGCCGTACCGGCCGCCTTCGCCTTCTCGATCTCGGCCCGGGTGCCGGCCGTCATCGTGCTCGTCGCCTTGTCGGCCAGTTTCGCGGGAATGTCGGCGACTCCGAGATGCACGCCGAGCACGGAAATACCGTTTTCCCGTGCGACCGGCTCGACGGCGGCCTCGATGTTCGCATCGAGATGCGGGCGCGCACCGATGAGGAATTGCTTCGCGCCGCCTGCCGTCATCGCCTTCGCGATCACCGGGCCCACGGCGGCGTCCAGCCGCTGGGAAACGGTGCCGGCATCCCTGCTCGTGGCCCGGTAGTAGGTCTTCGGTTCGGCAATGCGCCAGAAGGCCGCGTAGCGGACTGCGAACCCGCTCGTGACCGAGGCGGCCGGAAGCACCCGCCCCTCGGCAAGCCGCGTGCGCGCATCGAGTCTCACGACGCTTTCGATCAGGGGAATCTTCCACCGCAGGCCCGGACCGCGTTCGACCGCCGCAACCTTGCCGCCGCGAAGCAGCAGTACCGCCTCGCCGGGATGCACCGCGTAGGTAGCAAGGAAGAGACCGATGCAGATGATCGCCAGCGCAACGAGGCCGGAAACGATGTACAGATAGGTTCGGTTCATGCGCCTCCTCCCGTCGCGGGCACGGGGGCCTTCGTCGCCGCTTTCTTCGCCGACCCGGCGCTTGCGGGCAGCGAAGGCAGCGTCACACTGTGGACCGAACCCGAGACGACAACCTTGGGGATCTTGCCCAGAGTTTCGGCCAGCACGTTCGCGCGCAGCGCGGCGCGCGCGATTTCGGGCGACTGCCTCCAGGCGGGAAGCAGCGCCGTGAAATGCGCTGCCCTTTGCCTGGCCAACGCCTCGCGTGCCGCGGCTGCCTTTTCGGCATCGGCAATGATCCGTGTAGCCTGTGCACCGGCCGCTGCCTGCTGCTTCCCGGCAGCCGCCCGGGCCCGCTTGATCGCCTCGGCGTTGGCCTTCTTCACCGCGGCCAACTGCTGCTTGCTTTCCTCTACCGTATCCGGCAAGGCGATACGCCCGACCTTGACCGATTGCAGGGTGACCCCGGCATGGGCAGCGTTCAGCGCACCGGCGATTTCGGTCTCAAGAGATTTTCCCACCGTGCCCTTAGCGGCCAGCGCGCGCAACGCCACGGCATCTTCCGTGCGCGCCACCCGGGCGAGCGCAGCGTTGGCAAGCGCGGTAATGAGCCGCGTGGGATTGCGGCTGCCGAAAAGATACTGGTAGGGATCGGCGATGCGGTAGGCCACCGTGACGCCCAGATTGAGGAGTTTGCCGTCGCGGGTGAGTACCGCGGCCTGCTGGCTGATCGAACGGCTCTCGCTGAGATCCACCAGGCGATCGGATGCGATCGGCCAGGGCCAGTGCCAGTGTAGGCCCGGTCCGGACAAGCCCGTGTAGGCGCCGAAACGCAGGCCGACGCTCTGATGATCGGCCGGTACGCGATAAAAGCCCGTCAATAGCCAGACGCCGATCAGGACGGCGGGAAGACACCACCACAGGTAGGAACGCCGCCTGCCGCGCGGGCGCAACGGGCGGCGGCGGTGCAACCAGTCGTGCAACCGCCTGCGCGCCCGGCGCAACCACTCGTCAAGGTCAGGCGGACCTTCCTTCGGATCGCGCCAGGGATCACGGTCGCGCCCCGGTTCGTGCCAACTCATTAACGCTCCACTTCCGGTGCGCACAAAAATCTTTGCGCCAGACCGATGAAGTTTAGCAGGCAACAAGACCGGAATTCAGGAGCGGGCAACGAGGCGGGTGCAGTCGTCCCGGCCGCGATCCCTATTGCGCACAATTCCATGGTGGAGACTCCGCCCCGGCGGTGACTGCCGCACATCCGGATTGCGTCGCCTAGGCTTCGACTGCCGCGCGTGGCGCAGACTCTGCGAGCAGGCGATCGAGCGCGGCGGCACGCAGGCGAACCTCGAGAAACCAGCCGCCGCCGGGTCGCGGCGATTCCCGGAGGATTGCGCCCAACTCGAACAACCGCGCACGCAACCGGCCCGCATCGGGTTCCAGTTCCAGACGAACCGGCTTCTCGGGCACGCCGAGCAATCGCGCCAACGCGCGTTCGAGATCGGCGAGGCCGCTCCCGTCACGCGCCGATACATACACTCGTTCGGGACCCGGATCGCCGCGCGGATGTAGACCCGGTGTCGCCCCGATGAGCTCGCACTTGTTGCAGACTTCGATCTGCGGCAAGTCGCCGGCACCGATTTCGGCAAGTACCTGGTCGACGGCGGCATGACGGGCCTCGCGCTCGGGCGCCGCGGCGTCCATCACGTGAATCAGCACGTCGGCATCACGGGCTTCGGTCAGGGTCGCGCGGAAGGCCTCGATAAGTTCGTGCGGCAGGCGGGCCACGAAACCCACCGTGTCGGCGACGACGACCGGGCCGACGCCGGCAATATCGATCCGTCGCAACAGGGGATCGAGGGTCGCAAACAATTGGTCGGCGGCCTTCGCGCCTGCACCGCTCAAGGCGTTGAACAGCGTCGTTTTTCCGGCATTGGTATAGCCCACGAGGGCCGCGACCGGCGTCGCCGTGCTGCGGCGGCGCGTACGCCCCTGCACACGTTGGCGCTGGACGCGCCCGAGCCGGCGATCGAGGTGGGCAATGCGCCGACCGATCAGGCGCCGATCGGTTTCGAGCTGGCTTTCGCCGGGCCCGCGCAGGCCGATGCCGCCTTTTTGGCGTTCCAGATGGGTCCAACCGCGAACCAGCCGCGTCGAGAGATGGCGCAGTTGTGCGCGCTCGACCTCCAGTCGGCCCTCGAAGGAGCGGGCCCGCTGCGCGAAGATGTCGAGAATCAATCCCGTGCGATCGAGCACACGGCATTCAAGCAGCCGTTCGAGATTGCGTTCCTGGGCGGGCGTCAGGGCGTCGTCGACGAGCACGAGGCCGGCACCGCTCTCGGCAACCCGCGCCGCGAGTTCCCGCGCCTTGCCGCGGCCAACGAACGAATGAGCATCCGGGCGCGGGCGGCGATCCGTGATCGACGCCACGACTTCGGCGCCGGCCGCACGAGCCAGCGCCGCGAACTCCGCCCGATCGTGCTCGCCCGCGACCGCCACACGATGAACGAGAATGGCGCGTTCGGCCAAACCCCTCACACCGGCATGCACAAGGGTCGAGTCACGGCGTGGCGGATGTCGCCTCCCGGTCCCCGTCTTCGTACCCCGCGGAGGTTTCGCTCTCGTTCTCGCCCGTTTCCCCGATACCGCCTTCGCCATAGCGCGGCATGTGGAAGCGCCGTGCCGGCTGCACGGTGGACACCGCGTGTTTGTAAACCATCTGGCTGGACGCGTTCTTGAGCACGATCACAAACTGGTCGAAGGCATCGATCTGACCCGTAAGCTTGATCCCGTTGACGAGATACACGTTGACGGGCAGGCCTTCTTTTCTCAGAGCGTTGAGGAACGGGTCCTGCAAGCTGTGCGGTTTTGACATCTTTTCTCTCCGTTTCTTTATGGTGGACACATCAAGGGTTTTACTTTGTGTCGGCAAAGAGCGCCGGTCGCGCGGCAAATCGCCGCCAATTCGGGGATTATTCTAACATGCGAATTAACACGCGAAAGCCTCATACACGGCTTTTTCGACCCACTCGGAACACAAAGGTTCGAGGCCGGCGACACGCACGCGGAGCGTGACGCATCCCGGCTCGCGGCGAAGCCAAGTCAGTTGACGCTTGGCGTAGCGGCGAGTCGCCACCACGGCGCGGCGACAGGCTTCCGTATAGTCGCATTCACCGGCGAGCCAGCCGTACAGTTGACGATAATTCAGCGCGCGCGCCGCCGGGTTCGCTCCGTCGAGCGCGCCGCGATCGTAAAGCGTGCGTACTTCGGCGACGAGGCCCGCGGCAAGCATCCCGTCGAACCGGCGCTCGAGCCGCGAGGCCAGCTCAGCGCGATCGTCGGGCAACAGCACAAGCTTCACGAAATCGAAGTCGGCTGTGACCCCGGCCGATTCGTATAAACGGCTCGGCGCCTCGCCGCTCAAACGGTAGAGTTCGAGCGCGCGTTCCACGCGCTGACGGTCGCGCGGATGAATGCGTGCCGCCGTTTCGGGGTCGACCGCGGCGAGTTCGCCGTGCAAAACCTCCCAGCCCTCGCGCGTCGCCCGCTCGCGGATGGCGTTGCGCGTTCCGGGATCGGCCGCGGGCAGCGGCGACAAACCGGCGATCAAGGCGCGGAAATACAGGAACGTGCCGCCGACCAGAATCGGGATGCGGCGGCGCGCGGCGATCTCCTCGATGGCACGCGCCGCATCGTCCGCGAATTCCGCTGCGCTGTAGCTTTCCGTCGGCTCGCGGATATCGAGCAGATGATGCGGCACCCGCGCACGCTCGGCGGCGCCGGGCTTGGCCGTGCCGATGTCCATGCCGCGGTAAATCATGGCCGAATCCACGCTCACGATTTCGGCCGGAAACCGCTCCGCCAAGGCGAGCGCGAGCGCGCTCTTGCCGATCCCCGTCGGGCCCATCAGACACAGCACCTTCGGTTTTTTTTCGACATTCATCCGGAACACCGGCCTCCAGCCGGCTCTTGCAGGATGATGCCGGCAAGACGTCGGCGCTCCGCCCTGAACCCTGAATTCATGCTCGTATCCATTCCGTATATTTAACCGCCGAGCGCACAAAGAACGCAAAAGAAGGAGAAGAAATCTTGATTCCTTTACCCTCTCCTCTTCGTCACCCTATTCAACGGCCGCGGCGGAAGAATTTGTCGAGATCGTCGAGCGAGAACTGCACCCAGGTCGGCCGGCCATGATTGCACTGGTTGCTGCGCGGCGTCGTTTCCATCTGCCGCAGCAGCCCGTCCATTTCCGGCAGCGTCAGACGCCGGCCTGAACGCACCGCCGCGCGGCAGGCGACATCGGCGAGCACGCGATCGGCCATGCCCGCGACGAAGGCCTCGCCCACGCCCGCCTGCGCCAGTGCGGCGGCGATTTCCGCGAGCAACTCGGCCGGCGGAACGGCAGCGAGCAGGACGGGCACCGAGCGGACTGCGACGGCGCCGGGAGCAATGCGATCCAGATCGAAACCCAAGCGCTCGAGCGCCTCGCGTTCTTCCACGAGTTCCTCGACCGCCACCGGATCGAGCCTGACTTCCGCCGGCGTGAGCAACCGTTGCGCGGCGGCTCGCTCCCCGCTGTCCCAAGCGGCCTTGAGCCCTTCGAAAAGCACCCGCTCGTGAGCCGCGTGCGTGTCCACGAGCACCAAGCCGCCGGCGTTTTCGGCGGCGATGAACAGCGTGCCCAGTTGCCCGAGCGCCCGCCCCAGGCCTTGCGGTGGCAGTGACGATTCCTTGTCGGCGACGTTCGCCACCGCAGCAGGAGACGGCGAGATTGCCGATGACGCCCGGACCGGCCCGTATCCGGCCCGGGAATCCGCCGCGGCAAGCCGCGTCCAGTCGAAACTGCGCGATTCCGGCACGGATTCGTCACGCCGCTCCGCGGGTTTTCCGCGTGACTGCGTGGAAGCCCCGGCACGCGGCCGGGTACCGGCCAGCGCCTCGGCGACGGCCGCACGCACGGCCGCATAAACGGCACGCCGGTCGCGGAAACGCACCTCGTGCTTGGCCGGATGTACATTGACGTCCACCGCCTCCAGCGGCAGCTCGAGAAACAGTAGCCAGGCCGGCTGACGGCCGTGAAACAACACGTCGCGATAAGCATCGAGAACGGCGTGGGCAAGGGCGCGATCGCGCACCCAGCGCTCGTTGACGTAGAAATATTGCGGATCGGCCCGACCACCGCCTGCATGGGTCGGCCGCTCGACCCAGCCGCGCGCGGACAGAGGCCCGGCCTCGCGTTCAACTGCGAGCATGCCCTGCGCGAACTCCGCGCCCAGGACGGCGGCCAGGCGTTCGGACGGCGCAGCGGCCGGTGCATCCAGCTTGCGTTTACCGTTATGTGAAAGCGTAAAGCCGACGGCCGGGTGCGCCAATGCCAGGCGGCGCACGGTCTCGGCGATATGTGCAAACTCGGTTGTCTCGCGGCGCAGGAACTTGCGGCGCGCGGGTACGGAAAAAAACAACTCTTCAATCGCGACCGTGGTCCCGATCGGGCGTGCGGCGGGCTCAACCTCCCCGCCGGTGCGGCCCGAGTCCGCCGCGATCCGCCAGGCGTTATCGGCCTCGCGGCGACGCGAAGTCAGCACGAGCCGGGACACCTGGGCGATGCTCGCAAGCGCCTCGCCGCGAAAACCGAAGCTCCCGATGTGCGCCAGCGCCTCTGCCGACTCGAGCTTGCTCGTTGCGTGCGGCGCCAGCGCGAGCGCCAATTCATCGTGCGCGATGCCCTCGCCGTCGTCGGCCACAGCGATCCGGCGCGCACCGCCGCCCTCGATCGCGATATCGATCCGCGCAGCACCGGCATCGAGGCTGTTCTCGACCAGCTCCTTCACTACCGAGGCGGGCCGCTCGATGATCTCCCCGGCCGCGATCTGGCTCGCAAGCGCCGCCTCCAGAACGCGAATGCTCATGCGGCTTCCTGCAGATGGCTCAAGACCTCGCCGCCGGCCGGCGTCAGAGCCCGCGCACGCAACTCGCGTCCCTGCCCCGCGTGTGCCAGGTCAATGGCCAGGTCGAAAGACAGGACGCCCGCCGCGCCGCGTTCCGGCCATTCCACAAGCAGGAGCGCACCTTCCGCCAGTGCCTCGTCCAAGCCGAGATCTTCCATATCCGCCTCCACTTTCAGCCGGTACAGGTCCACATGGTAGAGGCTACCGCGCGCGCAGCGGTAAGGCTCGACCAGAGTATAAGTCGGACTCGGCACCGGGCCGGTCACGCCGAGGCGCCGCAGGGTCGCCCGCGCAAGCGTGCTCTTGCCCGCGCCCAACGGCCCGGCCAGCGCAATCGCGAACGCACCCGTCGCCGGCAACGCGGCGGCGAGTTTGCCACCGAAGGCGATCGTAGCCGCTTCATCAATAAGCAACTGTTGTAACTCAATATTCTTGCCCATTATCTGGCCGAAAAATTCACCGCAGAGATCGCAGAGCAGAGAAACCGGAAGGAACAGCTGTTTTAATCATGAACTCTGCGATCTCTGCGTGCTCTGCGGTGAATAAAAATGGAAGTACAAGGCATAAGGATCACGGATTGGCAAGGGCGCGCAGTTCGGCGACGAGATCGCCCGCGAGCAAGCCGCGTTCACCGGCGGAGGCCGCACGATCGCCCGCCGCTGCGTGCAGCCAGACACCGAGGCGTGCCGCCGTTGCCGCATCCATGCGTTGCGCCATCAGGCCCGCGATCACGCCGGTCAGGGCATCGCCCATGCCGCCCGAGGCCATCCCGGGATTGCCACGATCGCACAGCCAGGGCGGCTCCGTACCGCCCGGTACGCCGACGAGCGTGCCCGCGCCCTTGAGCACGACCACGGCAGCGTAGCGTTCGACCAGTTCCGCGAGCGCGGCGAAGCGATCCCGCTCGATCTCGGCAACCGGCACGTCGAGCAACCGCGCCGCCTCGCCGGGATGCGGCGTGAGAATCCAGTTGCCGCGTTGATGCGGGCTTTTCGCGAGCAGGTTCAAGGCATCGGCATCCACCACGGCCGGCTCGTCAAGAGCCAGCGCCGCTTCCCACAGCTTTCGTCCCCACTCGCCCTGCCCCAGGCCCGGCCCGAGCGCGAGCACCGTCGCGCGCTTCGCCGACTCCTTCGGCAACTCGCCATCGGGGCAGGCATGAACCATAAGTTCCGGGCGTGCAGCCAGCAGCGACGCAACATGCTCCGGGCGCGTCGCGACGCTCACGAGCCCCGCGCCGATCCGCTGGGCGGCCTCGCCCGCGAGCCGAGTCGCACCACCGGTGCCGTGATCGCCGCCGATCACCAGCACGTGCCCGTAAAGCCCCTTGTGTGCAGCGGTGATGCGGGGCGGCAAACCGCGAGCGACATCCGCCTCGGTAATCCTTCGCGCCCGGATGGGGAGACCCTTGGCCAGCGTGTCCGGCACGCCGAGCGATTCGAAGGCCAACTCGCCGGCAACGGACGGACCGGCACCGGTGAACAGTCCCGACTTGAGGCCGATAAAACTCACCGTCAACGCCGCGCGCACGACCGGGCCCGGGGTTGCTCCGGTGTCGGCAATCAGCCCGGAGGGAATGTCCACGGCGACGGTTGGCGCGGCGGCGGCATTCATGGCTTCGATAGCGTCCGCGAACGCTCCGGCGGGCGCGCGCGAAAGCCCGATGCCGAAAAGAGCATCCACAAGCAGATCCGCTTCCTGCGGCGCGGCTCGTTCGGGCGCA
>CAZKOE010000007.1:0-18098 GCA_964554305.1 uncultured Gammaproteobacteria bacterium | reverse complement strand
CGCGGCGGTTTGAGCGCAGCGACCCGGACCTCCAGCCCGGCCTCGAGCGCGAACCGTGCGACGACGTAACCGTCGCCGCCATTGTTGCCGCCGCCGGCATAGACGAGCCATCTCCGCGCCCTGGGCCAACGCGCGCGGATCGCCTCGAATGCCGCCCGACCGGCCCGCTCCATCAACAACTCGCCGGGCAAACCGGGCGCGGCGGCGCGCCGATCAAGTTCGGCCAACTCGTGCGCGCCATACAGCGCCGTGGGCAAGGCATTCATGCGATCATTATAAAGATGGCCGTTGAACTTCAAAATTCACCCGGAACGGAGGACTACGCACGGCTCGCGGCGCAACTGCGGGGCTGGGCGCTCGCACTCGGTTTCGATGCGGTCGGTGTCAGTGACACTGTTCTCGACGCGGCCGAAACGCGCCTCGAACGCTGGCTCGGCGAAGGCCGTCACGGCGAGATGGACTGGATGGCGCGCCACGGCAGAAAGCGCTCGCGGCCCGCGGAACTCCTGCCCGGCACGTTGCGCGTGATCTCGGTACGAATGGATTACCTTTCCACGGCGCAGGGCGAAGCGCTCGCGACGCTCGCCAATCCGGAACGCGGCTACATCGCCCGTTACGCGCTCGGGCGCGACTATCACAAACTCGTTCGCAAACGCCTGCAAAAACTCGCCGACAGGATGACCGAAGCGGCGGGCGCGCACGGCTACCGCGTGTTCTGCGACAGCGCGCCCGTGCTCGAAAAACCGCTCGCCGCGAAGGCCGGACTCGGCTGGATCGGCAAGCACACGCTCGCTCTCGACCGCAAGGTCGGCTCGTACTTCTTCCTCGGCGAAATCTACACCGACCTGCCACTTCCCGTAGACTCGCCGACGAGCGCACATTGCGGGAGCTGCCGCCGCTGCATTGACGTCTGCCCGACGGGGGCGATCACGGCGGCCGGCGAACTCGACGCGCGTCGCTGCATCGCCTACCTCACGATCGAAAACAAGGGTCCGATTCCGGAAGCGCTACGCCCTCTCATCGGCAATCGCGTGTTCGGTTGCGACGATTGCCAGCTCGTCTGTCCCTGGAACCGTTACGCCCGGTTGAGCCGCGAAGCCGCATTCGCGCCGCGCGCAAGCCTGCGTGCCCCGAAACTCGTTGAACTGTTCGGCTGGGACGAAGCGCACTTTCTCAAGGAGACCGAAGGCAATCCGCTGCGCCGCATCGGCTACACAGGCTTCCTGCGCAACGTGGCCGTCGCCCTCGGCAACGCCCCGCCCTCGCCCACCGCGCGAACGGCACTTGCGAGCCGCATCGCCGACCCATCGGAACTCGTACGCGAGCATGCGCAATGGGCACTTGGCAGACAGGATTGCAGCCGCCCCATCGGCGCCTGCGAGGAAAAGGGCGGAGACTGACCGAGCCGCAGGCCAGCCCCCGCAGAAAACCTCAACTCCGGCGGTAACCGCCGCTCCATGCGGATACGAATATCAATCCCAGCAAGGCCGCAATCACCAACCAGCCCAAGCTGCCGCCTCCGCCATTACTTGAGCCGCCACCATTGCTCGGGGCATTCACAGTCACCGTCGCCGTCGCGACGTTGTTGCCGTTGTTCTTGTCCTTGGCGCTCGTCGTCACATTCGCCGTGAGCGCCGTGCTGCCGACGGTCGTTCCGAAGACCGTGACTGTCACGTCCGCCGTTCCGTTCGCGGGGATGTCTCCCAGGTTACACTTGAATCCACCGTCCGCTGGCGCACATTGGCCCTGCTTGCTCGTGGCGCCCTGAAGTTTCGCCATCGAGCCGCCGCCCAACACTTCCAGCACTACGCCGGTCGCCGTGTCCGGGCCCCCGTTTGCTACCTCTACCTGCACTTGGCCCGTGCTTCCCTGGGTCAATGTCGTATCCTTGACGTCCGCGGCTATGTCGGCATCGCCTGTCACCGTCGTGCTCAGCGTGATCTCGGCCTGCCCGGAGTCGTTCGGCTCGCGTGCGCTCACCTTGAAGTCGGTCGTCAGCGTGCCCGCCGTCTTTGCCGTCGCCGCTATCGTCACGGTCTTCGTGGCTCCCGGCGCCAACGCTCCCAACTGACAGCGCACCGTTTCCGTTCGCGGGGCGCTTCCCGCCGCCGGCGCATCAACGGCCATTCCGGAAGGCGCCGTGCACTGCACTCCGCCATCGCCCCCGCTGCTCGCGTAGCTCACCCCGGCAGGCAACTCGGCCACCAATACCGTCTGCGTTGCCGGACCGTGACCCGTCTCCTGTCCGTTCGCCACCTTCAGCGTGTAGACCAGGCTATCGCCCTTGTCGAGCTTCAAGGGCGCCACGCTGCCGCTCAGCGTCAAGGTCACCGGTTGCGGAACCCAGTGCACCGTGACCGGTATCGTGCGTACGTTGTAGGGCGTCGGGCTGAAGAGCCTCAACTGCGCCTGCGAAGTCGTGAACGGCTTCTGGCCCGTGCCGTCAATATTGAGCGTCACCACCGCTTTGCCGTTTGCGTCAAGCCTGCCCGTTGGCGGTTCGAGCGCAAGCCACGGGATGTGGCGGAGTGAACACCAGCCCTTCTCGCCGGAAGCCACTTCAAAGACTTTTTGATCCACCTGGTCCGTAATCCACAAATGGCCGGCGCAATCGAAACCCAGAGCCGCGCCGGCGTTCAGCGGATTGAAACCGGGGATACTGACAGGGATCGGCTTGGCCAGGAACCCATGACCGGCATCAAACACCCAAAGGGGGTAAAGGCCATTGTCAACCAACACAAACAGATGGCCGGTGCCCGGATTGTAGGCCATGCCCCAGATCGAAACACGCAGGGATCGGGCACCGAGAATCTGGCCCCTCGCATTGAATTGATACAACCCCCCTCCACCGTTATCGGGCGCTCCGGCAAGCCAGGTACCGCTGACCGGGTCGTAAGCCAGCGCGTCTCGGGCACTGAGAAAACCGGGGCAGATCTTCTTGCCTGTCGGCTCGCGCATCACCGTATCCAACTCGTAGATGCACGTCTTGTTATCGTTGAATAAAAGCTGCCAAAGCATGCCCGTATTGACGTCAAAAGCCATGTCTGCCAAGGGGTTGGAGTAGCCGTTAACCAGGGGAGCAACATTGATGCGATCGCCCGTATCGGTGCCGTCGAACAGGAAGCGGTGATCCTGATCGTCCCCATGCACGGGGACGCCGAAATGGCTGTTGACCGGGCTCGCAATCCACAAATCACCCGCGAAGCGATCCACACCCAGGCCAAAAACCGTGGAAGCCACCGGGAACGTGGCGATGACCGTGCCGGCCGTGCGTGCCGCCGGGGAGGCAACGAGTGCCGGCTCGGCGCCCGCCCCCGGCCCCGCCGCCACGGCAGCGACCACGGACATCCCGGCACTCTGCTGCGCCACATCGGAAGTGCCCGGTATCGGACCGGTCAGTCGCACCCTCGGCGTTCCCGCAGGCGGATAAACCGGCAGATTGAACTCACGCAAATCGAAGTCGGTGATCGCACTGCCGGTATTGGCAATCGTCAGGGTATCCGTAGTCACCGTGCCGACCGTGGCTTGAACGTTGATCTCCGCCGGCGTCGGCGTCAACTGCCCCGAATCGAGGGCAATATTCTGCGTCGCAACCGCGTTGGGGCTCATCTCGAAATGAACGGTCGCCGCCGAATAGCGGCGGCTGGTCGCCGTCAACGAATGGTTGCCGCCGGAAACGAACATCAGGTAAAACCCGAGCGGAAGGTTCGGGTCCGCGGGATTGGCTACCGTCGTGATGCTCGCGCCCTGGTCGCCCGTTACCTCGGCGCCGACGATGCCGCTGCCCGTGTTGGCATCGGCAACCTGGCCCTGGACAAGTCCGCCCGGAATGATTTCGCACGCTCCGACGGACACATCGTCCACCTCCGCGTAATTACCGCTGAACGCCGTCTCGTTGACATAGCTCCAGCGGAGCTCGATGCTGGACGTGCCCGCGGGAATGTAGGGGCTGACGTTGACGGTGTATTTACCCCCCGGCAAGGCTCTGGGAGCGCCATAACTTTTTACAAGGTGGGCCATTCGGGTCCAGGTTCGGCCGCCATCATTGCTGATACCGACATCGAGCGCATCGTTGTCCACGTGCTGATAGTTCACCAGGAAGCTCAGTTGGGCAGAAGGAGGCAGGCTCGACACCAGAATCGGCGGCGTAATCAGCTGCGCATCGAACGAGCGCGGGCGCGGGGACGGAAGACCCGGCTTGACAAGCGCCGCCAGTCCGGTGCCGCCCGTGACATTGGGAAACCCGAAGTAGGGAGAACTCGAGGTTTGCGTCCAGGCCACCGATCCCGGCGGGGCCTCGCTGGAACGCCAGCCCGCCGGCGGCGCCCCCGCGTTGAAGTCCTCGCCGAAGCCCTCGACGAGCTTGTAGCCCGGGGCCGTGCAGGCGGTTGAAATCATCAGGCCGAAATTGTGACGTTGATTGCCTGCGAGATCGGAAATTCGCCAGGTGCCCGTGTCGTATCCGTTGAGCGTTGCCGCCACCTCGACCTCGTAGTCGAAACCCTCGGGCAGGCTCAGATGGTAGGACCCATCGGCCGGATTGCTCCAGGCATCGGCGACCTGGCCATAACCGGGACTCATAACCTCGATTTTCGCGTAGAGAGCGTAGCCATGCCCGGAAGCATCCTTGACCTTGCCGCTGATCTTCGCCACCGGCGGCGCCACCAGTTGGAAATCCTGCGTCGTGGTCCCGCCATCGCTAATGGTCACCGAGGCCGTCGCCACCTTGTAGCCGAAATCACTCACCGTCACCGTGTAGGTACCCGGCGCAAGCAGTATCTTGTAGCTGCCGTCGCTCTGCGTGACGCGGGAGAGATTATTCGGCGTCACGACCACCTTCGCGTCGGCGACCGCCTGGCCGCTCGCGGCACCCGTCACCGTGCCCTGCAAGGTTCCGAAGGGGCCCCGCACGCCGAGTTGATCGAGAAGGTTCGACCCCTTGGGACTTCCCCAACCGGTCGGATGATCCCAGTTCACCTTCGCGCAAGAAGGCGTTGTGTTGTC
The DNA here is from genome assembly GCA_964554305.1 of uncultured Gammaproteobacteria bacterium. Taxonomy (GTDB): domain Bacteria; phylum Pseudomonadota; class Gammaproteobacteria; order JAKDMP01; family JAKDMP01; genus JAKDMP01. The sequence goes on along the minus strand of CAZKOE010000007.1, from coordinate 13,094 downwards.
GGGCAGCTTCCCGTTACAGCCCGCCGTAACATCGTGAAAATCATTGGCGTAATTTTTGGCGTTCGCATTGACGAGATCATAAATCAGCTTGTTGGACTGACCCAGCATCCTGCCGCCATCCTGCCAGACGCCAATGGCAAACAGTGCCGCCAACTGCGGCGCCACCAGACTCGTGCCGGCGGCCAAACTCCACCTGCCCTGAAAAAGCATCAGATCCGGGCGCGCGACACCGGCGTTCAGGGCGAGGTCGGAATTGTTGCGATGACCATTCTGCGGTACACCCGGCCCCGTTTGCCACGCCGGTTCGGGAAAGAACTGACTGATCGCCCCTCCGGTATCGCTCCAGGCTTTCTCGGAGATGTAATTGCCGTTGATGTCGGCGTTGAGCACGGTACCATTGGCTGCCGTCACATACGGATCGGAAGAGGGAAAATCCGCCACATTGATGAAGGGCGTGCGGTCGCGGGTACCGTCATCGCCGGCCGCGGCAAACATCGAAATACCTTCGCTCGCGCCCTGCATGAAAATGGCGTCGGCGGTATCAACAACCTGTTGGTTCAAGCCTGTTTCAGCGAACCCCCAACTCGTCGTCATCACCTGGTTTCTCGGCGAACCGTCCGGATTCTGATCGGTGACGGCGCGATTGTACAGGTCTATAAAAGTGGTGATATCCGGATTGGCGCCGCTGTAAACATTCAACGTGGCCCCCGGCGCCATCGCACCGCTCCACTCGATATCCAACACCGACTCCTGCAACCCGTCATTGGAAAACGAATTACCTACATTGATGATATTCACGGTATGCTCGGGAAGACCGTATGCACTCCAGAATGTCTCCCAGTCGCCGGCATTCTGGTCAAGATTTTCGCTTTCGGTCGTCACAATCGCGATGGTGACGCCGGTACCGCTGTCCGCACCGGTAATCGAGGGCCAATCATAGGCCTGCGCGATCTGCAGCGGGTTGTAATACGCCGACGTTCCGGGAGGCGAAGCGAGCGCCCGGGAGGCCGGCCGCGCCGTGTTCCTCGACTCCTTTAGCCCGGAAAGCGGCCTGAAGTGCGAATGGGATCGAAACTGCGCCGCATTATTCAGGCCGACGACCGCTTGAACGACGCGTGCAACGGCAACCGGTAACGTCGACCGATCCTCGGTGCCGAAGAAGCTCCGCCCGCCGAGCCGGTAGTTGTTGATCCGCACACCAAGCGCCTTCTCGAAGGCCAGCGTCGTTCCCCGTGCATGCACCAACAAGCGGTTGGAGGAAACACTCGTGACGGTAATGCCCTGCTGCTTGAGGTATCGCTCGACTGCAGCCACGGCAGCCCGGGTCGGCCCGTACTTCGCCGTGAACTCCGCCGGCGTCAGAAACCGGTGATAGTCCGGACTCGCCGGATCGCTCACTTCCTGCAGAAACTGCTTGAGCTGACTCACATGGCGCAGCTTCAAACTGACGGTAAGGTGGATGTCCGACTGCGGGTCGCGCGGCCCGACCCGATTCGCCTTGGCCAACAGCGCGAGCGGGGCGGGCGCCGCCATCTTCACGAAGCCGGGCGGTGCAAGCTGGCGCTGCGCCAGCTTGACGCTCGCGGCCGTCAGGCCCGAGCGCAGGCTGCTCTTTGTCGCCTGCGGCTGCCGTGAAGTCCGGGGCTGCGCCTGGGATACGGCCGGGATCAAGCCCACGCCGACGACCGCCGCCAGGGCCAGTCCGCCGAGGAGCGAGAAGTGTTTATTGCGGCGCCTGCTGCTCATTGCGTCTCCGGAAAGTCTGCTCGATGAAGAGCCTGCGGGAAAGGCGATTCGGCGCCGCGCCATCAGACCGGCACCGGCCAGGCCCAACAGGGCTGCCAGCCCCAGCCAGCCAAAGCCGCCGCCACCCCCGCCCCCATTCACGGTGGAGCCGGAGGCATTCACCGTCACCGCCGCCGTCGTTACATCGTTGCCGGAGTTGTCCGCATTCGCGCTCGTCGTCGCGTGCGCCGTAATCGCCGCCTGGCCCGCGTAGGCGCCAAAGACCTTGAGGTTCACGCCGACCCGGCCGCCCGCGGCGATATCACCCAGGTCGCACTCGAAGCCGTTGCCCGGAACCGATGCACATTGGCCCTGATCGCCGGCGGCACTCTGCAGCTTCACCTCCGAGCCGCTCGCCGCAATCTTGAGCACCACGTCGGTCGCCGTATCCGGCCCGGCATTGGCCACCGTCAGGTGGACCGTGCCCGAGCCGCCCTGGGTCAGCGTCGCATCCTCGCCACTGACGCCAATGTCGGCATCGCCGATTACGCGGGTACCGATCTCGAGCGTCGTCTTTCCGGAATCGTTGGGCTCACGCGCCTCCACCTTGAAGACACTGGTCAGCGTGCCCGCCCGCCCGGCCCTGACCGCAATCGTTACAGTCCTGGAGGCGCCGGGCGCCATCCGCCCCAGTTGACAGGCCAGCGTGCCGTCACTCGGCGAAGGACAGTTCACCCCGTCATCGCCACTCGCACTCACAAAACTCACCCCCGCCGGCAGCTTGTAGGTCAGCTCTGTCTCGGTGGACGATCCATGACCCGCCTCGCGGGCGTTTTCCACGGTCAATGTGTACACGATATTGTTGTCCTTGTTCACCTGGCTGGGCGCGGCGCTCCCGCTCAGGGTCAAGGCCGCGGGCTGCGCTTCCCAGTGCACCGTCACCGGGATCGTCTGCACCGGATACGGCGTGCGGCCCGCCAGGCGCAATTGCGCCTGGGAGGTGGTGTACGGCTTCTCGCCCGCCCCGTTGAAGTACAGCATCACCGCCGCCGAATCCCCGGCGCCCAACGTGCCCGCCGGCGGGGATAACGTCAGCCATGGAATGTGCTCGATCGAGCACCAACCCTGCTCGCCGGAAACGACTTCATACACCTTCTTGTGCGTCGTATCGGTGAGCCACAGGTGACCGGCGCAGTCGTAGTCCATTCCGGCACCCGCACTGGCCGGGTTGAAGCCGGGGACATCGAACGAATTGACCAACGCATAGCCGTGCTTCGCATCGAACACGTAGATGGCTTTGGTACCGGCGGTGGCGGACATCGCCAGGGCGAACAGATGCCCGGTGCCGGAATTGTAAGCGAGAGCCATGACCGGCACGCCAACGACGAGCGAGCCCAGAAGCTGACCCGAAGCATCGAAATGATAGATCCCCTGGCTGTCGGGATCGCCCGCATAGAAGGTGTTGCTCACCGGGTCGAAGGCGAGCCCCGCCTCCGCCTGCGCGCTGGGCACGGGAATTGTTTTTCCCGTCGGCATCAGAGTCCGGGGATCCAGTTCGTAGACGTGCGAAGAACTCATGCTGGTGTCCGTGCCCAGGTTGGGCGGGTAATCCGTCGCCACCTGCCAGAGCACGCCGGTCACATCGTCATAGGCCAGGTCATTCATGCGGGTGACGTGGAAGGATACATTGATGCGATCATGCGTCAAGGTGCCGTCAAAAAGGTAACGGACGTCATAGGACTCACCCGGAATCAGCCGGGTACCATTGTTTCCGCCGGTGGTCGGATGCGGATTGCCCAGCCACAGATCGTGCCGGCCGCGATCCACTCCCAATCCCCACAAGTATTGGGACCCCGTCGTGAATTCGGATACGACACTGCCGGCTCTCGCCGTCGCGGCCGATGGTGTCGCCACATCGGGCAATAGCCCGCTGCCGGAAACCGGGGCATTCAGGGGCACCAGATGATAGTACGCCGAGACCGTGCCGGCATTGTCTATCGTGAGTGCCTCGTTCCGCGTTTCATTCACCGGCAGACTGATCTCGATGTGGTTCCGGCTCGCGGAAAATTTGCCGGCACCGAGTTTGAAGTTCTGTTGCACCGTTCTGTTCGCCCGAACGGTCACGGCGGCGGTCCGCGGGGAGTACCACGCCGCCGTGGCCGTGAATTGATGCTGGCCGGCAGTCGAAAATGCCACATAAGAACCCGGCGCGAGAGCCGCATCCTCGGGATTGACAATCGTCTGGACAACGCTGCCCTTCCCTTCGGCGACCGAGGCACGGTCCACGCCGACGCCCGTGTTGGCATCGGTCACACGACCCGAAACCAGGCCACCGGCAACCGGGTGACAGGCGCCAATCATCACGTCGTCAATTTGCGTGTACCATGCGCTGTCGGCGGAAGCGGTAAGGAATTCGTACTGCCAGAGAAACCTGACGGTTTTCGCGGCGGCCGGGATAAGGGATTGCAGGTTGATCGCCTCCTTGGCACCGGGCAATGCGAACGGCGTTCCCGCGCCATGCAATATGAATTGTTGTATGAGACTCCAATCGGGATTCACGTCGGAACTGATGTACACATAGACCGCATCCGACGGTCCGCCGTGGAGCGAAGAGTAGTGAGCATAGTTCATCTTGTACTGCAAAACCGGATCGGCCGACAGCGTGGAAACCGGAATCGGCGGCGTAATCAGGCTGGTGTTGAAGATACCGACATAGCCTGTTTCAGTTGTCGCCGCACTGGAATTCATGTCAGCCGACTGGCCCGTTCCGCCTGTCCAGTTGGGATCGCCCCAGGCCGTATTGCTTTTCCAGACGACCGGAGAGCCCTGTACGCCGTTTACAACCGACCAGCCCCGAGGCGGGAAACTGCCGTTGAAGTCCTCGCTGAATCCGGAAGAAACCGCATAACCGGGCGCCGAACAGGTGGCGCCCACTTGCAGGGAAAAGTTCTGAGTCGTGTCTCCCGCGAAAGACCCCAACCGGGCCGGAGCCGCCGTCTCGTAGCCATCCCAGTAGGGGGCGACGCTGATCGTGTAATCAAAGCCTTCGGGCAATTTCACACTGTACTTGCCGGTGGCCGGATCGGTCCACGCGGTAGCCACCTGGCCGACACCCTGGGCGACGACCACAAGTTCGGCATAAAGCCCGTAACCATGTGCGTGATCGGTAACCCGCCCCGACAGAGTTGCCATTGGCGCGCGTACCAGCGCAAAATCCTGCTCGACGTCGCTACCATCCGCAACGGTTACCCGAACCTGCGCCGGCTTGTAGCCGAAATCGAAAACCCGTGCCGTGTATTGGCCCGGTGGCAGGCTGTAATGATATTGGCCATCGGTGCCGGAGAAATCCGTGATGAAGTTGGGCACCAGCGTGATTTCCGCGCCTGCAATCGTCTGCGAGGTCGCGGCATCGGTCACGGTGCCGTGCAGTTCCCCCAGCTCAACCGGCGTCTGGCAGCCCGGGAACCGAAACGCTCCTATGCGCGTATTCCATTCGCTGTTCGCCGGCGCCGGCAAGTACTCATTGGCGTACCAGAAGGTGCACCCATCGTACGGATCCACCCTCATGGACGAGAACGGACCCCAGCTTCCTGACGCGTAGGGGATGGCAACACCGCCTCCCCTGATCAGGGTGGTCTCCTGCGCGATCATCTTGCCCGCCGGAGCACTCGCTTTCCTGCCCGTGTAAACGATCGAAGGATTCGTGTTCGGGCCGGAAAGGCTGAAGCCAAGCGCCATGTCGCCGCTCGCATCCATCGCCAATGAACCCATCCAGCGGCTCAGGCCATCGTCGGGTTCATAAGTCCCGGATTGCTTGAGCGCCCAATCGTTCGCCCCGGATGAAGAGGTGTCGAATTCATACCAGCGTATACCCGCCGGCGGCTCGCCACTCGCGTTCGCCGTCACCGTCTGATTGACGACAAGCGTCTCGTGATCGCCGAAGTTGCGGTAGGCGAGCGGATACATCAGGCGATCGGACACGGCATCCAGCTTCACGCCCGGCGCGGGTTCGGGTATGCAATGCGTCAGATTGTTGCAAAGCCCGTCGTTGAACGGCGGCAACGAGACCGTCGTATTGGCAAGCAATTGCGCCCGCCCCGGATTGGACCAGTCCAGGTTTTCAATCTCGTACAACAAAAGCGAATACGGAGGGAAACCGCGGGGCGGGGCTGAGTTCGTATAACTGGCGAACAGCGGCGGAGAGTCCGCCGGCGGTTGCTTGAGCCCTTCCACGGAGGCCGGCAAAGCGCCATAGGAAGGACCGGGATCGTCCCAGGCCAGTACGTTCGCAGGCGTGCCCTGCAACAGAGCCTCGCGATTGAACACCAGAAAAAGCTCCGAATGGTTCGGGTAGGAGGGCCTGTCCAGCGTCGCCAGGTAAGCGTTCGGCCATATCCCGAGTTTGTTGGAAGCAGTCGAAAAACCGGGCAATGCGTACATATAGCGATACCACGCCCCTCCCGGATCACTGGTGACGGAAACCGCCAGGCAATACACATTCCCGTAAGGGTACGATTGATCGTGAGGCAGAGAGATAATCCAGCGCTGCGCCCATTGGTCATACATCACAGCGGCGCTGCGCCCCCCGGCGAGACCGGTATCACAGGCCGGAAAACCGGCCCAGAGATTCTGAAGTATGAACGGACCGAATACGAGCGAACCATCGCTCTTGTCGTAAGCCGCAAAGACATAATTCGTGACCTCCATGACATCGTGCATACCCACGGCGATACTGTCGTGCGGCGGCGTCGGTGCCCGCGGAGAGAAAAGCTCAACATAGTCCTTGTACCCAATGCCGTCGAAATTGAGCAGGGGCTGGGTAAATTCGCCCGGCGCCTGCCCGGCGCGGATCTGCAGCTCGGTATCGCGTACACCATGCCGCGCGGGAAACGGGCCTGTCGAAGTAGCGGAATCCTCGTGATTGGAGAGAGGCTCCAAAAACCCGCTCGCGATCAATTTCCGGCGCAACTCCCGCATCCGCGCCTTGGACGGATTCCGGTTCTGGACGACCTGCTGCATCAGCGGCGGCATAAGCAGGCGCATCTCGCGCAGCGGTGGCGAGACATCATGGCTGACCGGCTCAATCACCCGCGGGGAATCCAAGGATTGGGGGGCAGCCAGGGCCGCCGCCGAACCGATCGAAAGCGGAAAAACCACCGCTGCAGCAATCCAGAACTTTTTAACCATGAGTTTCAGGTCTCCAATCCGGCCACACACAGGCGCGAGCCGCGAGGCAGCGGGCGCCGACTGCCTATAAAATAAGCCCTCGTCGGACGAAGTACCTGTAAACCGGCTTTTTTGTTTCTGTATTTTTTCTGGGTTGATTGTAAACGTCCACCCGGCGGAGCCGATAAACTTCCACGTGAACAACGAGTTATACATTTTCGGCCCATTTCGGCTGGACGTTGCCGAGCGGATCGTCTCGCGCGCGGGCGAACCCGTCCCGCTGGCCGGGAAAACCTTCGACCTGCTGCAGATTCTGGTTGAAAACGCGGGCCATCTAAACTCACGCGATACGCTGATCGAGGCTCTGTGGCCAACCACGATCGTCGAGGAGAACAGCCTGAGTTGGTACGTGAGCGCGCTCAGAAAGGCGCTCGGCGACGAGGGCAAGACCCCTCGCTACATCGAGACGGTCCGAGGCCAGGGCTATCGCTTCATTGCCCCGGTCACCACCGACGAACTCCCCCGGCAGTCGGCCTCGCCACCGGCTTCGCCGGCCCGTCGCCAGCGCACCGTGCTTGCCGGCGGCGGCCTCCTCGCCCTCCTCGTCATTGCCGGCCTGCTCGCCTGGTATGCCCTCAGACCCTCGCCCCGGCGCCCACCCCCGGCCGCGCGCTCCATCGCCGTGCTGCCCTTCGAGAACCTCTCCGCCAATCCCGCCAACGCCTACTTCGCCGCCGGCATCCAGGACACCATCCTCACCAAGCTCTCGGGGATCGCCGATCTGCACGTCATCTCGCGCACCTCCACCGAGCACTACCCCAGCCATCCGCGCAATCTGCGCCGCATCGCCCGCGAACTGGGCGTCGCCAGCGTGCTCGAGGGCAGCGTGCAGAAATCCGGCAACCAGGTGCTGATCAATGTCCAGCTCATAGACGCAGCCACCGACAATCACATCTGGGCCCAGGCCTACACCCGCACCCTGGACAACGTGTTCAGCGTCGAGAGCGACGTCGCCGAACAGGTCGCCACCGCCCTGAAGGCGAGACTCCTGCCCGCCGAGCGAGCCCGCGTCGCCGCCTCACCCACCCGCGATTCCAAGGCCTACGATCTGTTTTTGCAGGCCAACTACCTTGCCCGGCAGATCACCGGTACCTACAGCGCCAACGACCCGGTTGCCGTCACCAGAAAAGCGGTCTCCCTTTACCATGAAGCCATCGCACGCGATCCGCGCTTCGCGCTGGCCTATGCCCGGCTCTCCTACCTTGAAAGCCGCGTTTACTGGCGCGCCATAGATCACAGCTCGCAACGCATCGCGGCGGCGCGGGCGGACGCGCACAAGGCGCTGAAACTCGCGCCCAACCTCGGCGAAGCGCACCTCGCCGCGGGCTACGCGGCGTATTACGGCAAACGCGACTACGCAACCGCGCTGAAACAATTCAAGCTCGCCGCGCGGTCCATGCCGAATAGCGCAGAGGTGCTCGGCGCCATCTCTCTCATTCAGCGCCGCCAGGGAAACTGGCGTCAGGCGCTCACCGATCAACGCAAGGCGGCCAGTCTCGACCCCCGCAATCCGCACTGGGCCTTCGACATAGGGTCAACGCTGGCTCTCGCACGGCACTACCCCCAAGCTATACGGCAATTCGATCGCGCGCTCGCCATCGAGCCCTACAACTTTCTCGCCCTGACCTTCAAGGTATGGGTCGAGCTTCTGGCGGGCGAAACACAAGCAGCCCGGCAAACTATATCCGGCATCCCGCCGACCAGCGGGCCCTTCGGGCAAATGGCTTCGGTGCGGTTCGTGTCCGCTTGGCTCAATCGTCAACCGCAGGCAGCGCTTGCGGCGCTTGACAAGGCACCAGCCTGGATCCAGGCGCCCGACTTCCTGGGCCAGATACCCACCGACCTGCTGCGCGCCCGGGCCTTGCAGACCCTGGGCAGGAATTCCGAGGCTCGCGCGGCTTACGAAAGCGCCCGCGCCGCGTTACGCAAAACCTTGAAAGCACAACCCGACAATCCCGATCTCCTGAGCGCTCTGGGCCTCGCCGAAATGGGCCTGGGCAACAAGACGGAAGCCATTCGCGACGGGTTGCACGCCACCCGGGTTCTACCGATCCACAAGGATGCCATCGCGGGAACACTGTACCTGGCAACGCTTGCGAAAATATACGCTCGCAGCGGCAAGAGCGATCGAGCCGTGAAGTTGCTCGCGAAATTGCTCGCCATGCCCGCCGGATTGACCCTATCGGCACCTTTGCTCAAACTCGATCCCACGTGGGATCCAATCCGCCAAAATCCCGCCTTTCAGGCGCTGCTGAAGCAATACGCTCCGAGAGAACCGCTCGCCAAGCGCGGTACATCACCCTCACCCGCATCCGGCACCACACCCGCCGCACAATCGTCCTGAATAAAGCGGGGGTGGCCGAGCCGCTGACCACCCCCGCCGGACCGCTTCAGACGCGGCCTCAACCTGTCTTTTAAAAGCGAGACGAATTTTGCATCAACTTTCCTGACTATAAGGATAATTCCGGATTTCAGCTACGATAAAGACGCAACAGTGGCAGCGAAGCCGCTCTTGCAAGAGCCGACAAGATCCGAAGTCAAGTTCGCCGGCGGCGATATCTCATACCCATGGCGGAAAATGCGAAGCCGAAGAGTATGGCCAACGCAAACCAGCCCAGGGCACCGCCGCCGCCGTTGTCGTTGCCACCGCCGGTGCTCGACGCCTTGACGGTCACCTGCGCCGTGGCGATGTTGTTACCGCTGTCGGCATCGTTGGCCGTCGTCGTCGCCTGTGCCGTCACCTGCGCCGAGCCCACCGCAATGCCGAAAGCGGTGACCGTCACGTCCACCTGTCCGCCGGCGACGATCTCGCCCAGATCACATTCGATGCCGCCGCCTGAAACGGTGCAACTCCCCTGCGCACTCCGCGCGCTCTGGAGTTTCACGTTCGCCCTCGCGTTCAGCTTGAGCTTTACATCGGTCGCCGGATCGGGTCCGGCATTGGCCACGGCCAGGTGCAGCGTGCCCGCACTTCCCTGCGTTAACGTCGCATTCTCCGCGCTGGCATCAAGATCGGCGTTGCCGACCACCGTGGTGGTCACATCCAGCGTGTTCTTGCCCGCATCGTCCGGCTCACGCGCCGTGACCTCAAAGTGACTGGTGAGCTTGCCCGCCTCGTTGGCCTGCACCGCAATCGTCACCGTCTTGGAGGCAGCGGGGGCCAAGGTGCCCAGATCGCAGTTGACCTTGTCGGGTGCACTCGTCACCGCCGGCGCTGAAGCCGTACCTCCGGAAGCCGCCTTGCAACTCACGTCGTCGCTGCCTCCACTCACGTATCTCGTTCCGGTGGGAAGCGTTGCCGTCAGCAGGGTCTCGGTCGCCGCACCGTGACCGTCTTCCTGGCCGTTTGTCACCGTCAACGTGTAAATCAGGTTGTTGCCTTTGTTGATCGGCGAGGGGGCCGCGTTTCCGCTCAGTTCCAAATCCACCGGCTGCGGATCCCAGTGAACCGTCACCGGAATCGTCTGCACTCCGTAGGGCGTCGTACCCGCAAGCTTCAACTGCGCCTGCGAGGTAGTGAAGGCGTGCTCGCCATTGCCGTCAAATATGAGCGTGACCGTCGCCGAATCGCTCGCGGACAAAGTGCCCGCCGCCGGCGCCGCCGTCAACCACGGAATATGCTTGATCGCGCACCAGCCCTGCTCGCCGGAAACTACTTCGAAGACTTCCCAGTCAGTCAAGTCGCTGATCCACAGGTCGCCATCGCAGTCGTATCCGAAGCCGGCGCCGGAGTTCAGCGAGTTGAATCCAGGGATATCAAACGAGGTCGGCTTGTCAATGAAGTGCCTTCGCGCATCGTATACGTAGACTGCGTGATAACCTCCCGAGGCAAGCACGAACAAATGCCCGGTCGAGGGATTGAAGGCAAGGCCGATAATCGGTTCATACAGGGTTGTCGACCCCATGATCTGTCCCTTCATGTTGAAGTGATAAACCGCTTCACTGCGAAAGTCGCCGGCGTACCAGGTATTGGACACGGGATCGTAGGCCAGGCCGCGCATGCGCATGGAAATGGTGAAATCGGGCCAGATTTTTTTGCCGGTCCATTGCATGGCGCGGGGGTCGAGTTCGAAGATACAGGAACTCATGCCGTCCGCACCCACGGAAAGCTGCCAGAACGTCCCGGTGTTGTCGTCGTAGGCCATGTCGGCCATGTAACTAACGTCGGGGAATGCGACATTCATGGTATCGCCTGTGTCGGTGCCGTCGAAGCGGAAGCGATGATCCGCATCATCGCCTCCATTGATTTCGGGGCTGCCGAGCCACAGGTCGTGGGCATCGTGATCCACGCCCAAACCGTATATCGGCATGTCCGCACGGAAGGTGGAAATCACGCTTCCCGGCGCCGTAGAGTCACTGCTCGCGAATACCATGGAACGCTTTGCCAGCGGTTTCCCCGGCCGGGCGGTAAGCGCGACCGGATTTCCCTCGTTCCCATCCTTGAAGTGCCATTTCCGCGCAACAAAGGCACTCGGTTGTGAATCACTGGCCGCCGGCGGCGCATTGATCTCCAGCAAACGATACGCCGCGGGACCGGTACCCTGATTGCCGATAGTCAGCGTTTCCGCCGTCTGGCTGTTTACCGTCGCATGAACGGACAGCTCGATCGGGTCCGGGTTCAGCCGCCCGGCTTTCAGCACGAAGTTCTGCGTCTTTATGGCATTGGGCTTGAGATCGAGAGCCGCGCTCGCGTCCGCGTAATTGTAATCGCGGACGGTAAGCGTTCTTTGCCCCGCGGGCGCGAAGTACAGATAGCCCCCAACGGGGAAATCCGGATCGGCCGGATTCACGACGGTTGCAATTCGATTACCCTTGTCATCCGTAACCACGGCACCCACGATACCGTTGCCGGTGTTGGCGTCGCTGACCTGACCGAAAATCAGCCCGCCGGGAATGACCGTGCAACTGCCGATGGATACATCGTCAATCTGTGCGTACCAACCGTAATAATTCACGGGATTGCGATAACGCCACCGTAGCTGGATCGAAGCGGCACCGGCGGGAATGTAACTTCCGATATTCACGGAATACTCCTCTCCCGGCGTGTTGTTGAACGCACCATGACTCTTGGTAATATGCGCCACGGTATTCCAACCCGCGCCGTCTGCGTTGATACCCACGTCGAGCGTATCGTTCGCGGTCTGATTCTGATAGTTAAGCAGGAAACTCAAAACCGCGTTGGGCGGCAGACTGGTCACCGCTATCGGCGGCGTCACGAGCGTGGTATCGTAGGGATTGTTCTCAATAACGGTGCTGTGAGCCTGGGCGAGAGCCGCGTTACCGCTTCCGCCGGTGTAATTGGGCATTCCCCCAAAGAAACCGCCGGTCGCCTTCCAGCGGACGTATGAAGCGGCCGTTATCGTCCAGCCGGCCGGTGGGAAGCCACCATTGAAATCCTCGCCGAAACCCTTGATGTTGGAATAACCCGGCGCGGTGCAAGAGCGCGAGATCGGCAACGCAAAAGCGTGAGAGGCATCGCCGTCCAGTCCCTTGACCGTCCAGCTTCCGCTCTCGTAACCATCGAACGCGGCCGTAACCGTAAACGTGTAATCGAAGCCCTCGGGGAGCGATACGCTGTAGGCACCGCTGGCGGGATGGGTCCACACATCGGCGACCTGGCCGAACCCGGGACTCGTCACCTTGATATTGGCATACAGCCCATAACCGTGACCGCCGCCATCCTTCACCTTGCCCCTGATCGTCGCCTGTGGCTCTGCCTGCAACTGAAAGTCCTGCGTGGTGGTGGCGCCCTTGGTAATGCTGACCTGGGCGGTGACCGTCTTGTAGCCGAAGTCTCTCACCGTGACGGTGTAGTCGCCCACGGGGAGGTTGAACGAATATTGCCCCTGCGCGTTGGTGAAGCCGTGACGCACGCCGGGGCTGGTGGAGACTTTGATGTCGGCGAACGGCGCGCCGCTCGTCGCAGACGTTACCGCGCCCGTCAGCGTACCGAGCGTAGGCGTTACACCCAGGTGCGAGAGCAGGCTCTTCGCCTTGGGACTGCCGAAGCCGGTGGGATGATCCCAGTTCTCGCCGGCGCACGAAGGCGTGCCATCGTCCAGCTCGCCGTTACAACCGGTGGTGACATCATGAAAGTCGGTGCCATAATTGTCCGCGTTGGCGTTCACGGCGTTGTAGATGAG
>CAZKOE010000006.1:0-31391 GCA_964554305.1 uncultured Gammaproteobacteria bacterium | reverse complement strand
GGGTGGGTCTCGCGCTACGGCATCATTGCATTTGCCTCCAGCCTCGATCAGGCCGGATCGTTGACCGTGAGCGCCGAGGACGCGGCTTGTGTTTTACAGGCGATCGCGGGTTTCGATCCGCGCGACTCCACTTCGGTGAACGAGCCGGTACCGGATTATCCGGCGCTGCTCGATAAGCCCGTTCGCGGCAAGCGCGCGGGCATCCCGAAGGAATTCCTCGCCGAGGGCGTGGAGCCGGGCGTGCGCAAGGCATTTACGGCCGCAGCCGAGCAACTGGCGGCGCTCGGCTGCGAAGTCGAGGAAACGACACTTCCAAACCTTCGCTATTCGGTGCCGGTGTATTACGTCGTCGCCCCGGCCGAGGCAAGTTCCAACCTTGCCCGCTACGACGGCGTGCGCTACGGCCACCGTGTCGAAAACCCGGCGGACCTTGAGGATCTCTACAAGCGCTCGCGCGGCGAGGGTTTCGGCACCGAGGTGAAACGCCGCATCCTCACCGGCACCTTCGTGCTTTCGCACGGCTACTACGATGCCTACTACCTGCGAGCGCAACGCGTGCGCCAGTTGATCGCCGACGACTTCAGGCAGGCTTTCGAGAAATATGATTTCCTGATCGGTCCGACCACGCCGACGGCAGCGTTTCGCATCGGTGAGAAAACGGGCGATCCGATCGCGATGTACCTGAACGACATCTTCACCATCGGCGTGAACCTTGCCGGACTCCCCGCCGTGTCTATCCCGATGGGCTTCGACGGCGGGCTCCCGGTCGGCCTCCAGATCATCGGTCGCGCCTTCGACGAGGCCAGTATCCTCGCCCTCGCTCACCAATACCAACAAGTCACCGATTGGCACCTTCGCCTGCCGCCGGGATTCGAATAGACGATATGCGTTTACCTGGGCTTCGATTTGTACCTTTCCCCTCTCCCCTTGGTGGGCGTGGGCGTTTACTCGCGAAGTTGCGAACCTCTACGCCGAAACGTCAGTCATTTGCCGGCTTTTTCGACCGCCCGCCCGCCACGCTTCGCTTATGCGAGCCTACAATTGTGCAGGAATTAAACGATGAGTAACTGGGAGCCGGTGATCGGGCTGGAGATTCACGCCCAGTTGTTGACGAAGAGCAAGATCTTTTCGGGTGCATCCACTGCGTTTGGAGCAGAGCCCAACACCCATGCCTGTTTGGTGGACCTCGGTTATCCGGGCGTGCTGCCCGTGCTGAACAGGGAAGCCGTGCGTCTGGCGGTGCGGTTCGGGCTCGCGATCGGCGCCGAGATTGCGCCGCGCTCGGTGTTCGCGCGCAAGAACTATTTTTATCCCGATCTTCCCAAGGGCTACCAGATCAGCCAGTACGAATTGCCGGTGGTGAAGGGCGGCACGCTCAAGATCCGCGTGGGCGACGAAGAGAAGGTCATCGGCATTACCCGTGCGCACCTCGAGGAAGACGCCGGCAAGTCGCTGCACGAGAATTTCCCCGATGCGACGGGCGTTGATCTCAACCGCGCCGGCGTGCCGTTGCTCGAAATCGTCTCCGAACCGGATCTGCGTTCCGCCGCCGAGGCCGTCGCCTACATGAAGGCGATTCACACGCTCGTGCGCTACATTGGCATCTGCGATGGCAACATGCAGGAAGGCTCGCTCCGATGCGATGCCAACGTTTCGATTCACAAGCCGGGCGAACCTTTCGGCACGCGCGCGGAACTCAAGAACCTGAATTCCTTCCACTTCGTCGAGCAGGCGATCGAATACGAAATCGCGCGCCAGACCGATCTCATCGAATCCGGCGGTACGGTGGTGCAGGAGACGCGGCTCTACGATCCCGGCCGCCGCGAAACACGCTCCATGCGCGCGAAGGAAGAGGCGAATGATTATCGCTATTTCCCCGATCCCGATCTCCTGCCGCTCGAAATCGAGCCTGCGTTCATTGAAGAGGTGCGCGGAAGTCTGCCCGAATTGCCGGAGGCCAGGCGTACACGTTTCGAGAACGACTACGGGCTTTCCGCCTACGATGCCGGCGTGCTGACGGCCGAGCGCGACCACGCCGATTACTACGAAGCCGTCGTCGTCGCACTCGGTGGTGAGGCGAAGCTCGCGGCGAACTGGGTCATGGGCGAACTCGCCGCCGCACTTAATCGCGAAGGGCTCGCGATCGCGGCGACGAAGCTCGAAGCGGTAGCACTGGCCGGTTTGCTGCGCCGCATTGCCGATGGCACGATCTCGGGAAAAATCGCCAAGGACGTTTTCGAAGTGATGTGGGCGGGCGAAGGCGATGCCGACACTGTTATCGAAAAGCGTGGTCTGAAACAGATCAGCGACCCCGCGGCGCTTGAAAAAATCGTGGACGAAGTCATCGCCGCCAATCCCGCCCAACTCGAGCAGTACCGTTCCGGCAAGGACAAGCTCTTCGGCTATTTCGTCGGCCAGGCCATGAAAGCGACGAAGGGCAAGGCCAACCCCGCCGAACTCAACCGTCTCCTCAAGGACAGACTCTCTGTACCCTGAACACACTTGATCGCTTGTCATGAGTTCGCAGCAAGACGATGAATCAAGACCTTTGGGTATCCTTGGTATTAGCGCGTGGGACGAGCGCGTGTATCGCTGGCTGCTCGCGCACCCCCGCGCAAGTGCGTCGGAAGTCGCCCGGGCGTTGAGATTGTCGCCCGGCCGGGCTCAGCGCCTGCTCGATACCATTGAAGCCAAGGGTTTGAGCACACACACGCCTGAACGGCCGCGCCGGTATATTCCGGCCTCTCCGGATATCGCCATCGAAGGGTTGGCGCTGCAGCATCATCAGGCTGTGCAACGTGCTCAGGATATGATTACGGAACTGCAGGAAGAAGCTTCGACACAGCGTCACGGCCAACAGGAGCAGATGCTGGAACTCGTTTCTAATCGTGAGGCCGAACGGCAGATTCTCGAACATATGCAGCGTTCCGCGCAACGTGAACTCATCACGTTCATGCGGGCGCCCATGAGGATTTCCCGGCTCGACTTGTCGGCCGCGCAAGAGAATCCGGCACAAGTTGAGGCACAGGCGCGCGGCGTGCGTTATCGGAGCATTGCCGACACGAAATATCTGGAGTTGCCGGGGGTGTTGCATTCTACGATGCAGGACGTTGAGGCGGGCGAGGAGGTTGGGGTTGTTCCGCACTTGCCGTTCAAGATGGTGCTCGCCGATCGGCACCTCGCGTTGATCCCTTTGAATTTGCAGGAGCCGGATAGCCCTTCGTTGCTGGTTCGATCCTCGGCCCTTCTCGACGCACTTTATTTTCTGTTCGAAATCCTGCATGAACGCGCCGTGCCGATTCCATTCACGAGGTCGGGAACCGTAAAACACGAAGATGGCGCGCATGGGTTGCCGCCTGAGGCCTTGCGCCTCGTCAAGCTGATGGCCTCCGGCTTGAACGACAAGAAGATCGCCCATGAGCTGAGCATCTCCACCCGTACTTTGGAGCGCCGCGTCTCCGAACTGATGCAAGGCCTCGGTACCCGCACCCGCTTTCAAGTGGGTTGGCTCACCGCGCTGCGGCTGGAACGTTCCGGCCTCGTTCCCGCTTCCGAGCCGCACGCAGACACATAATTCAAGAAGAAGGCGGCCGCCGGCGCTAAAACTTCACAGTACGGGTTTTGGCGGATTTCCGTCATGGCATAAATCCGAATACAAAACCGCTGGACAGGAGCCGGCATAACGGCGATACTTGGTTGCGCCAGACTTGGCGGTTTGGCGCGGGAGATTCCCGAAATGATTTGAAGTTTTACTGATTCGTCACGAGGAGTCACTTATGAGTCGCAGGGCAATTTGGGTAATTCTTGCCGGTGCGCTTGCGCCGATGATTCCGGTCGGGGCGGTATCCGCCGGTTCGGCGACGGTGCAGGATTTCGCCCGCGTGCAAAGAAAACCGGTACCGCAGCGGGTGGCGATGCCGCATGTAGCCGCGGTGCCGCGGCTTCAGCAGGCCGAGCGGCTGGGCCCGCACGCCGCATCCGACACCATCCGGCTCACGGTCAGCCTGAAGCTACGCAACGTGCAGGGACTCAAGACGTTTCTGCAACGCGTGCAAAACCCACGTTACTCCGAATATCACCATTTTCTGACGCCTGCCGAATTTACCGCCCGATACGGGCCGACGCAACAGCAGGTTGATGCGGTTGTCGCCTTTCTGAAAAAGAATCGTGTCAAGGTCTTGGACGTTTCGCCCAACCGGTTGTTGATTCACACCAAGGCCACGACCGAGGCCTACGAACATGCGTTGGAACTCAGGATCGACGATTACAAGCTCGATGGGAGAAGTTTCTTCAGCAGCGAGGATCGGCCAAAACTCCCGGCTTCGATGGCGAGCTATGTGCAAGGTATTCTCGGTCTGGACAATGCCGTTCGTATGCGTCCGATGCATCGTCTCAAACCGCTTGCACTCAAAGGCGCAACACCGAACGTGAGTGCGGCGCCGCCGCCTTCGGCGTTCTACTTCAATCCCTTCCAGATCGCGAAAGCCTACGATTGGCCTGTGATCACCGATGCGAGCAATGGCGCCGCGGTCACGATTGCAATCGTGACCGCCGATAGCTCAAGTTCCTTTAACATGCAATTTGTTCCGAGCGACTACCAAGGTTTCTGGAGCGCCTTCGGCCTTCCCGCGCATGACGTGGACATCATTCAGGTGCCTTTCGATCAAGGTAACTCCGACGGCATCTCGGAAACGCTGCTCGACATGGAATGGGCGGGGGCGATGGCGCCGGGCGCGAAACTGGACGTCTATATCGCGACCGATCCCAGCTTTTCGACCTTCACCGACACGTACAATCGGTTTGTAACCGACAACACCGCGCAGGTCATGACCACGAGTTGGGGGGCGCCCGAGTACTGTACGAAGGATCAGTATTGCAATCCCAATATCGAGACCGACGACGCGATCTTCATGCAGGCGGCGGCACAGGGCATTTCGATGTTCGCCGCCGCGGGCGATGCCGGATCGAGCGAATGCCGTCCCGCGCTTTGTCCTCCCGGTGACAACAATGCGGATTATCCGTCCTCCAGTCCCTGGATTACGGCGGCCAATGGCACCCAGCTGAAGACCGACGTTGCCGGAAACTACGTTTCGGAAACCGCGTGGAGCCATACCGGCGGCGCCGTTAGCAAGGTCTTTAACGAACCCTCTTGGCAGACCGGCGCCGGTGTGCCCGAGAACGGCTGGCGCAACAATTCCGATCTGGCAATGAACGCGGGCTGCAACCCGCCGTACCTGTTGCTGAATCAGGGGCAATGGGGTGGCGCCTGCGGTACCAGCGCGGTGGCGCCGCAGCTCGCGGGCCTGTTTGCCGTGGCCGTTTCTCAAAACGGCGGCGAACGGCTGGGTCAGTCAAATTCGTTGATTTATGGCGACGTCAATACCGGGCACTACGACTCGGACTTCCGCGACGTGACCACAGGAAGCAACGGCGCTTTCGACGCGGGCTCCGACTGGGATCATCCGACGGGTTGGGGTAGCCCGCGCGCGACGAGCCTCGTCGCGCATCTCGGAATTCACGGTCCGAGTGGAACCCTCGCGGGAACGATTACCGACGCCGCTTCGGGTGCACCGATTCCGAATGTCAAGGTTACCATCGCGCCCAACAATCTTCATCTTGTGACCGCGGACGACGGGACTTACACCCGCGATCTGGCGGTGGGCGACTACACGCTGAGCACCAAGATTTTCGGCTACAAGCCCGGCTCGGCCTCGGTCACGATCGGCGACGACGAAACCACGACCCGCGATTTCGCGTTGCAGCCGCAGCCCAACGCGACGGTTTCCGGTCACGTCACGGACGGTTCCGGTCATGGCTATGGTCTGTACGCCGAAATCGAGGTGACGGCGCCTGATTTTGGCGAAGTGGCCGACGTGTGGAGCGATCCCGCAACGGGCGCCTACAGCGTGAAGTTGCCCAAAGGCAGCGACTACACGTTTACCGTAACCTCGTACTTCAACGGTTATAACCCCGGTAATGCAATGATTTCCGGCCTTTCCAAGAATACGACGAAAAACTTTGCGCTGACGGTCGGCGCCTCCTGTCAGGCGCCAGGCTATCGCTTCGTCAAGGGCTTCGGCGAGGATTTCAACGGCGCCGATTTCCCGCCCGCCGGCTGGGTGGTCGAGACGCCGGTTGACAACGGCGGCAAGACCTATTGGGCCCTCAACACGACCTTGTTTTACGGCAATCTGACGAGCGGCAGCGGCACGGCGGCCATGGCCTACGGCTCCATCTTTCAGGTTGGAGCCTACGATACCCAGCTCATCACGCCACCGATCGCAGTCACGGCGTTGCCGGCCGCTCCGTTGCTGGTTTACAAGGCCAATTACCAGGGCGATGATTCCACCGAGAATGCGCTGGATCTCGACATCAGCAGCGATGGCGGCGCGAACTGGACGAACGTTCTACACTGGAGCACCAAGGCCGATGACTGCGGAGGCTTCTTCAGTGCGCCAGGTTGCACGGCGCGTGTTCCGCTCGCGCAATATCTGCCTTCTTCCGGCAGCATTCAACTGCGCTGGCGCTACTACAACACTGACGCCAGCGCTATCTTCGCCGGCGAATACGCGCAGATTGACGACGTCAGCATCGGCACTTGTCAACCGACTTCGGTGGGCCCGGTGCTGGGTCAGGTGACCGATGCCAACTCCGGCGAGGGCATCGTCGGCGCGACGGTCGGAAGCGATGTGGGAGCGAGTACGCGGACCTTTGCGAACGCCAGGGATCCGAATCTGCCCGCGGGCTACTACTTCCTGTTTTTGCCCACAGGCAAGCGCACGTTGAATGCGTCGAGCCTGTGGTACACACCGGAAAGCGCGAACGTGAATGTGAACGCGCACAAGGCGAATCTGCACGATTTCTCGCTCGATACGGGGCACCTTGCGGGGACTCCGCAAGGCTTCGATCTGCACCTGAGGGTCAACCACCAAGCCACTCGTACCTTGACGCTGGAGAACGCGGGTAGTGCCGCGGCCCATTACACGGTGTTGGAGGCCGCACGCCCGCATCCGCCGACCAGCACTTCGCCGCCAGCAGTTGCGTCCACGCCGCCCCTTAATGGCGGCATCGCTAATGCGAAGGGACTGGTGAGTGCGGTACGGCTTTATTCCGACTATTGCGACAGCGGCGGGACGGCTTCGGGCGTCTGTGTCAAGCATCACGGGTTTTCCCGAGGTCTTCCGCGGGAAGCAGCATCGGCCGGGAGCGCGGATGCAGGCTCCATCGTGAGCTGGTTCGCCCCCGGCTTGGCGGGCACAAGCATGAATGGCTTGGGCATTGACCGTGACGCCGAAAATCTGTGGGTCACCTCTTGTTCCTATTGCGATCCGGGTGGGGATGACAAGGCGTATCAGTTTCTGTTTGACGGGACTGTCACGGGCGCCACCATGAATGTGCGGCGCGCGTCGTTGTTGGGCTTCGAAGCCGGCATGGCCTATGACGACAATACCGGCATGTTCTGGCAGATCGGTATCAATTCGAGCACCGCGTTCTGCATCTACGAGGAGAATCCGAATACCGGGCGGATGACAGGCAACCGGATTTGTCCCAACTTCAACGTGGATCAGGTCGCCCTTGCCTACGATCCCCTTACGAATACCTGGTATGCAGGCGATTTAACCGTCGGGTTGATTACCCATTTTGATACCGACGGCCGGGTTCTGGCCACGTTTTCGGCGGGATTCCCGATTGTCGGACTCGTTTTCAACAGTGGCACCGGGCACCTGTTCGCGCTTGCCGAGAGTGGGTTCGGATTTTTCAATATCTACGTACTGGACCCGTCGGATCATTACAAGACGCTCGACACGTTCAACTTCAGCGTGCAGGGAGCGCCGGTCCGGATTGCCATCAACAAATTGACCTATGACTGCAAAGGCAATTTGTGGGGGCTGGATATAACGGATAATCTGGTCGTCGCATTTCGATCCGGCGAAACCGGATGGTGCGCCTTCAAGCAAACTCCATGGCTGAGCGAAGCACCCGTGGCCGGCACGGTAAACGCGGGCAAGGCGGCGAGCGTGACGCTGGCTTTCGATGGCGCGGGCGAGAAGGCGTTCACGACGTCTAGGTCGCGGCTTCTGGTGCGCAGCGACACGCCTTATGGCCTGATAAGCGTGCCGGTGACGGTGCATTGGGATCCGCAGCCGGTGGATCTTGCCGTCACCGCGAGCCCAAGCCCGAGTTCGGTGGCGAAAGGTGGTAACCTGGTCTATACCGTCACAGTTGAGAACGAAAAACGGGACGATCACGGCAGTGCCCATAATGTGGAGTTGAACTATGCGTTGCCGGCGGGCGTGAGTTTCATTCCCGACAGCGGCGCGGGCGGCTGTAAGGCTGAATCGGGTACCGTAGCCTGTGCGCTGGGTGATATCGCCCTGGGCGCGAGCAAGACGGTGACGATCGCGGTGAATGTCGGCCTGGCGGGGGAATTGGCGAGCACGTTCACGGCGACGGCTGACGAGCCCCAGAAACCCGCGGGCGGCAACCAAACGACGGTAAAAACCACCGTGATCGGCTCGGCGGACCTGAGCGTGAAGGCTTCCAACGGCACGGTTCCCGAGGGTGGCGACGGCACGATCAAGCTCGCGGTGTCCAACGCCGGTCCCGATTCCGCCACGGGCGTTCGATTCAAACTGAGTGCCGGCGGAAGCGCAAAGCTTACGGGAGCCGCGAGCAGCCAGGGCAGTTGTACATCTTCGGGAAATAACGGCTTCACCTGCGAGATTGGCAAGATTGAGGCCGGCGGCAAGGCCGCGGTGACGCTGACCGTCTTTGGCATCGGTGCCGGCATGGCCACGGTACAGGGGCAGGCGCTCACCAGCGCGAGCGACCCCGATCAGGCCAACAACGTCGCGACGGCGCAGGTGACGGTGAAGGCGGCAAGCAACGGCGGTGGTGGCAACGGCGGCGGAGGCGGTGCCCTCGGCTGGCTAGCGCTTGCGGTCCTACTTGGCCTTGCGCTTGCGGGTGTCAGGATTCGCGACGGAGACTGATAGGTTTTTCCTCCAAGGAGGGAACGGGCGGGGGTAGTCAGCGGCTCGGCTACTCTCGCTCTCAAGAGGATTACTGCGGTTGCCCGACAGTGGTGGTGGAGCTGGCCGTTTCGTATTGCCTTAACAGTTTCTGGAAGGCGGAATCGTGGCGGATCGGATCCCAGATCGGATCGAGTCTGAGCAATGGCACCGATATGCTCAACCCGGCGGGTATATTCAGCAGATAACGCAAGAGTTTTATGGATTTTTTGGGCTCACCTACTTGTGCATAGACAGCAGCCAACGTAACAAGGTGGGAAGGCCCATCTATGGCATCCCTTGCGACGGGCAGCAGTTTTGTGGAGCGTTGAGCGGCGCTGATGGCTTCGCGTTTATATCCAAGACCCGCTTCGGTCAAACCGAGGAAGCTCAACAAATTGGGGTTATTGGGTTGCTTCTGTAATGTCTTATCGAGGATTTGACGGGCTGTTTGGTATCCACGATATGATTGGGTCTTGTTATCCTGGAGCGCCCATGCTTGTGCGCTTAGCAGGCTAACGGGCACATTGCCAACCTGAAAAAGAGCGCCTATCCAAGTGGCGGAAACTGGAGCCAGGATATCTAAGGCGTGCTTCGAATCGCGATCCAACCATGCCAATTTGAAGCGAAATGCGAGAACCGCATTTTCCGGCTTGATATCCGAGGGGACTTTGCTCAGGGTATGGCTAGCCTGGGCCAGTTGCCCCGCGAGAATTTGGGAGGAGACTTCCCAGAGCAATGCGAAATAGTCTTTCGGCGCCACGCTGAATGAGCGGTCAAACGCTTCTTGAGCTTCCGCGTAACGCCGAAGCTGTGACAGGGTAAGCCCTACCTCATCGGACCAGCGGGGGTTGAGGGGGTCAAGGATTGCGGCTCGTCGGAAGTTCTTGAGTGCCTCGTCCCATTTTCCCTCGCGGCGTTTTATGGAAGCCAAGGCCCCCGCTATATCGGGATCGTTCGGTAGACTGTGGCGCAGGCTTTCGAATTCCCGCAGTGCGGCCGAGTAGTTTCTATGCCCCCAGTAGAATACGTATCCCATCGCAAGATGAGCCTCGGGTAAATTGGGTGCAAGCGATAGTGCTCGCTGTGCAGCCTGTTCGGCACTTTGTAATCGGGCCGGAGTGCGATCCAGGCCGTACCAGTACATGTGACTCTCGAGAAGGGACAATTTTGCATCGGCCAGGCTGAAATGAGGATCCTGCTCGATTGCCTTCCGGTACAAGCGTACCGCTTGCGGGGCAATCGCTTTGGGGTCTTTCGTTGTGCCGCGCTCGACTTGCCTCGCCAGATACTCAGCGCGAAGGAACGCATCATAGGCTTGAGGATCCTGGGTCGGCGCGCGAGCGACGCGCGCCGCCTCCGCTGGCAACAGTTTTGTTTTGAGTGCCGAGGCCACCTCACGGGCCACGTCTCCTTCCACGTCGAAAACATTGCCCAGGGTGCGGGTGTAGGTTTGAGCCCAGATATGACGGCCGTCATGTGCGTCTATAAGCTGTACATTGATCAGTACCTGATTGCCCGCTTTTTGCACGCTGCCCTCAAGTACCGTGGCAACGCCCAGCTGTCGGGCTATTTGCCGCAATTTTCCCGGATGACTCGGATAGTGCTCGGTCGAGGTGCGGGAGATGACCTTCAGGCTGCCGATGCCGGCAAGCTTGGTAAGGATCGTATCCTGAATGCCAGCCGCAAAGTACGCATTGGACTTGTCCGCACTCAGATTCTCGAATGGCAGCACGGCTATGGAATGAGCGTGGAGTCGCGCCGGCCCGCTTACCCGTGTTCCAGTAAAGTTGTGCCAGATAAACAAGCCTGCCAGCACAATAATTATGGTGAGCAATGCGCCGCCAATGCTGATCCATATCGGATGCCGGATCGAAGTGTGTGGGGCCCGCAGCTCTGCCGTCTCGGCAGCGGCCGGTTTTTTCTCTATCGCGACGGGGGCGATGAAACGGTAACCGTGACCGCGCACGGTTTCTATATATTGCGCAGCCTCGCTTTCGCCGCCCAATGCCTTGCGTAATGCGCTCATGCTTACGGTCAAGCCGTGCTCCTCAACGATGGTGTCGGGCCAGAGAGCCTGAATCAATTCTTCCCGACTTTTCAGATGTCCGGCAGCCTCCACCAGAATCAGGAGCAGATCGAATGCTTTTGCCCGCAGGTTGACGGCCTTACCCTCTTTGTAGAGACGACGCTCGGCGACATCCAGCCGGAATGGGCCGAACAGGCGTAAGTCATTGTTGTTCAATGCTTTCTCTGAATTCATGTAAGGCGGTTAAAGGTAAATTTAACCCAAATTTTACCTAGATTAGAGGCTATTAACCCCTTCCTTCATCATACTCCACGGCTGAGTTGTACCAAACCGTTCGGAGTTGACGGATCGCCGGCCGAACGAATCGAATGCAGGAGCCATTGATGAGCACGAAAACAGGTCTTTTATCGGTTGCCTTGGCGAGCATTGCTATATTGATGTCGGCGATGCCGACGAACGGATATGGCGAGAGTAAAACAGTACAGGCTGCGGTTTCGCCTTCAGGGTTGTCGAAGGCGTTACGCAATGCGATATATCGCACGCTTGTACGCGATACCGGGCCGGTCTATCGGGTAGGGAGTGATGGCTGTGTAACGCTTTCGAAACAGAGGCTTAGGGGCTGTTTCGACGCCCAGGGGGGACACTTCAGCAGCAAGGGAGGTGTGAAGCTGGGCCTGCGTTTGGTTGCCTATGGGCGTGACGGGGAGTTTACGCCGGTTGGTGGAGTGCAGCCAGAACTCAAAGATAATCGGGTGGATTATCGGCATGGTGGACTTACCGAATGGTGGCGGGCGCTGCCGATGGGTTTCGAGCAGGGCTTTACGCTTGCCGAGCGTCCTGCCGGCACGGGAATGCTCTCGTTCATATTATCCACGAACGGTGAAGTCACCCGCGACGGTAATGCGCTCGCCTGGGGAAAACTCCGCTATGGCAAACTTGCCGTCACCGATGCCAACGGGAAAATCGTGCCGGCGACGCTCAGGGAAAAGGGAAGTCATATCCTGATTGTAGTGAACGATTCCGCTGCCGCCTATCCGCTTACCGTGGACCCGTTGGTATGGCTTGTGCAGGAGGTTAGCGCCGGCGATGCCGCGGATAGTGACAACTTTGGCATCTCGGTTGCGCTTGATGGCGATACCGCCCTGGTCGGCGCCCCTTTCAACGATGTTGATGGTCATTACAACCAAGGCGCGGCCTACGTCTTCGTCAAATCCAATGGCGCTTGGGTCGAACAACAGGAACTCGTTTCGAGCGATGGTGCCGCCAGTGACTTTTTTGGCGACTCGGTGGCGCTGAACGGCAACACTGCCCTGATCGGCGCCCCGCAGGTGCAGGTGGGGAGTAATATCCGCCAAGGCGCCGCCTATATCTTCGTTAACGATAACGGAACTTGGACACAAAGTGCCGAGTTGACTTCGCCGGACGCCGCGGCCTATGACACGTTCGGATGGGAAGTCGCGCTTTCCGGCACTACCGCGATGATTGGCGCGCCTCACAATGCCTTCAGCGGTGTTCGTAATCCGGGCGCAGTCTACGTTTTTTCCGATTCGAGCGGATCCTGGACTCAGATGCAGAAACTTGCTCCGGTCGAGGGTAGCACGCACGATTCTTTTGGCAGTGCGATCGCACTCGCCGGCACGACGGCGTTGATCGGTGCGGAAGGAACTGATGTCAACTCCGTTTTCGGGCGAGGCATGGTCTATGTGTATACGGAATCAAACGGCAGTTGGAGCCAGGCGCAAAAGCTTACCGCGAGCGATGGTAAGCAGAGCGATAGCTTTGGCTGGTCGGTGGCGTTGTCCGGTTCGACGGCGCTGATCGGCGCGCTGGCCGCCGGCCCGGAATACTATCAGGGCGCAGCCTACATTTTTACGAAAAGCGGTGACGTTTGGAGTCAAACTCAAGAGCTGACCGCAAGTGATGGCGCCAGAGACGACGAGTTCGGCTATTCGGTTGCGATCGAGGGTACAAAGGCGCTGATCGGAGCGGTCGAAGGAGGCGTTCACAGTCAAGGCAAAGTCTACTTGTTCAATAATGCGGGAGGGAACTGGACACAGGAGCGTACTTTTCTGGCGAGCGATGGGGTGGCCAGCGCCGCCTTTGGTTATGCGCTTGCACTCGAGGGCAATACGGCGCTGATCAGCGCCGCTTACGCGCATGATTCACAGGGGCACGCCTATTTTTACGGGGAGAGCGATCTCGCTCTCGCGGTAAGCGCCCCCGGGACTGTGGGCCGGGGTGAAACCTACGTGAGTCAGGCGCTTGCGACCAACCATGCGAGCGCGGCTTCGCCGGCGGTAGCTGTGACGGTTGCGGTTCCGGCGGCGGCGAGCTTCGTTTCCGCCACGGCGACCCAGGGCAGTTGCAATGAGGCTTCTGGGGTCGTCACCTGCAACTTTGGTCAAATCAACGGCAACGCGGGCACAGCGACGGCGAACGTCACCGTCAAGGCCACCGGCAGTGCGGGCGGAACGATTGAGAACACCGCGAGTGTGACCCAAGCCACGCCATCCTTGACCGCGAGCGCTGCGACGGTCATCGTGGACAATCCGCCAGAGGCAGAAGACGGTACGCTCACAACGTACGAGAGCGTCGCGGCGAGCGGAACGCTCGTGGCGAGCGATGCCGATGGCGATTCGCTGACCTTCAGCGTCGTAGGCAATCCCGCTCACGGCAGTGTGACGCTCGACAATGCAAATACCGGCGCTTACACCTACACGCCCGATCAAGGCTATAGCGGTCTCGACTCGTTCACCTTCAGGGTCAGCGATGGACGGGCGGAATCCAACGTGGCCGCCGTCAGCATCACGGTACAAGCGGCGGTGCCGCCGGTAGCGGGCAACCTTGCTCTCACCGCCTATGAGAACGAGGCGATCATGGGGACGCTCCCCGCGAGCGGGCCCGGCGGCAGCGCACTGAGTTTTGCCATCGGGACGCAGCCTGCGCACGGCACGGTGAGCATTACCGATACCGCGACCGGCGCGTTCACCTACACGCCGGATATGGATTACAGCGGCCCGGACAGTTTCACCTTCACGGCCACCGATACGGTGACGGGACTCGCCTCCAACACCGCGACGGTCGCGATCACCGTTAATCCGACGCCGCCGCCGAATGCGGTCCCTCCGGTGGCGGGTAACCTTGCACTCACCACCTACGAGAACACCGCGATCGCGGGGGCGCTCCCGGCGGTAGTGACTCCCGCGGCGGACACGCTGGTGTTTGCGCTCGCCGCGCAGCCTGCACACGGCACGGTTGCCATTACCGATACCGCGACCGGAGCGTTCACCTATACGCCGGATACAGGCTACAGCGGTTCGGATGGTTTCACCTTCACGGCACAAGATACGGTGACGGGTCTCACTTCCAACACCGCGACGGTGACATTCACCATCAACGCCACACCGCCGCCGAACGCGGTGGCGCCGGTGGCGAGCGATCTCGATCTCACCGGCTATGAGAATGAGGCGATCGCGGGGGTACTCCCGGCGGTGGTGACACCCGCGGCGGACACGCTGGTGTTTGCGCTCGCCGCGCAGCCTGCACACGGCACGGTTGCCATTACCGATACCGCGACCGGAGCGTTCACCTATACGCCGGATACAGGCTACAGCGGTTCGGATGGTTTCACCTTCACGGCACAAGATACGGTGACGGGTCTCACTTCCAACACCGCGACGGTGACACTCACCATCAACGCCACGCCGCCGCCGACCCCGGTGGCGCCGGTGGCCAACGATATGGAGCTTGCGGCCTATGAGAACATCGCCTTCACAGGGCGGTTGCCGGCCGCGGTTACCCCGGCGAGCGATGTGCTTTCGTTTGTGATCGGCACGCAGCCCACTTACGGCACGGTCGCCATTACCGACACCGCGACCGGCGCATTCACCTACACGCCCGCGCACGGCTACAGCGGAGACGATACGTTCACCTTCACCGCCCAGGACACCGTGAGCGGACTCACCTCCAACACGGCGACAGTCCATATCACCATCAAGGCCACGCCGCCGCCGAACGAAGTCCCGCCGTCGGCGAGCGACCTTGCGCTCGCCACCTACGAGAACGAGGTGGTCACGGGAACGCTCCCGGCGGTGGTGACGCCGAGTGCCGATACGCTCGTTTTCGCGCTCGCCGCGAAGCCAGCGCACGGCACGGTGAGCATCACCAATGCCAACACTGGCGCCTTCACCTACACGCCCGCGAGTGGCTACCATGGTACGGACGGCTTCACGTTCACGGCAAAAGACACTGTGACGGGGCTCGTCTCCAACGCCGCGACGGTGAGGCTCATCGTCAATCCGACACCGCCGCCGAATGCGGTGCCGCCGGTAGCGAGCGATCTCACGCTCACCACCTATACGGATGCCGCGATCGGCGGCACACTCCCCGCGGCGGTCACCCCGGTAGGCGATCCGCTCGCCTTCAAGCTCGTGGCCAAGCCGGCGCACGGCACGCTAAAGCTCGATGCCGCATCGGGCGTTTTCAGTTACAAACCCGTCGCCGGCTACACCGGTCGCGACAGCTTCACCTTTACCGTGACCGATACCGCGACGGGGCTCGCCTCCAACGTGGCAACGATCATCATTCACGTCCATACGTCGCCCAAACCGCCACCTTCGGGGAACGGTGGCGGTGGCGCATGGGGGTCGGTGGGTCTGTTGCTTCTTACCGTCTTCGCGGGCCTTGCCGCTCTCATCCGGCGGCGACGCGGGCCGAAAGCTGAATCTATTCGAGTCCATTCTCGCCGCCCATGAGAATCATTTCCCTTTCGGTCTGGAGATCAAGAGAGTTGCTCTTTCCCAAGAACATTACCTTTTATTCGCTCATTTCAGGAGGTTTTTCTCATGAGTCGTAAATTGGTTGGACCGGTAGTGGCTATTGTAGCCGTGATGATATTTTGCGCAATGTCATTTGATTATGTTGCTTTCGCTTCTTCGCATGAAGCAGGCACCGCGAAGCGCGTCAAGCCTTCCGGTCTTACGGCCGAAGGGCTTGCCAGCGCCAGAAAGGATGCCGACCGGAAGCCCACCCTGAAGGCAATGATACCGCAAAGCGATTTTGTGCTTCTCAAGCAAGCAACGCGGCTAAGCCGACACGATCCAACCGCCTTCATGCATCTCAGTATCGGGCTGAGGCTTAACCATGTGCGTGCATTGAAAAAATTCCTTCAGGCGGTTCAGAATCCACATAGTCCGCAATATCATCACTTCCTCACGCCATCCGAGTTTACGGCGAAATACGGGCCGACCAAGAAGCAGGTTGATGCTGTTCGCGCTTTTTTGGGTGCTAAAGGTATCGAGGTAACGGGTGTTTCACCGAATCGGCTTCTTGTTCGCACGAAGGCCACGACCGCAAAATACGAGCATGCCTTCGGGATTCGGATCAATGATTACCGATTGAATGGGCGGCGTTTTTTCAGTACCGAGGCCTCCCCCATGCTTCCGCGCGCGCTGACGCCTATCGTTGCCAACGTGATTGGGTTGAACAATGCCGTTCAGTTGCACCCGCACAGCCATTTTTCTTCGAATCCCATCGAGAAGAAAACAGCGGAAAATCCGGGAATCGTGTTGGCTCCCCCGCCCCCCAGTACAACATACTTTGTTCCGTCTCAGATTGCCGCTGCTTATGATTGGCCGTCATTGACCGATGCGGCCAACGGAGCTGGAGTCACGACGGCGATCATTACCTCCGAGAGCAGCGATATCAGTGCGAGCGATTACGAAGGTTTCTGGAGCGCGTTCGGACTGCCCGATCACTCGGTGAGGCTTGTCCCGATAGATGGAGGGGGAGGTTACGATTCCACTGGACACGCGGAAGTCGAAACTTTACTTGACATCGAGTGGTGCGGGGGCATGAGCCCAGGGGAATCGCTGATTGTTTATGTGGCCACCTATCCGTCTCTCGTCGATTTTACCGATGCGTACAACCGATTGGTGACCGATAACGCCGCCCAGGTGATGACCACGAGCTGGGGGCATCCGGAAAGCACCAGCCCGGGTAGTGATCTGACCGATGAAGCGATCTTCATGGAGGCGGCTGCGCAGGGTATCTCAATGTTCGCGGCATCCGGGGATAACGGTTCAAGCGATGGAACGGCCAAAAGCAATATGGCGGACTATCCTTCTTCCAGCGCCTACATAACGGCTGCCGGCGGTACCGCCTTGCGCGCCGATATTCATGGCAATTATCTCTCCGAGTCCGCTTGGGGCGATGCCAGCGGAGCAACCGGTGGAGCGGTTAGCGAGACCTTTGCCGAACCGATCTGGCAGACGGGTCCGGGAGTGCCTCAAAATGGTTGGCGCACTACCTCCGACATGGCGATGAACGCCAGCGGACAGCGCCCATATGTAGTTTACGAGGACGGCAAATGGATTCACGTATGGGGGACTAGCGCGGTGGCTCCGCAGCTTGCCGGCATGTTCGCGATCGCGGTTTCCAAGGGTAACGGAATTCGCCTTGGCCAGTCGAACAGACTGATTTATGACGATGTCAATGCGAAAAACTACGCGAGCGATTTTCGCGATGTAACCAAAGGCAGCAACGGAGCCTACAGTGCGGTGGTTAACTGGGATTATCCCACGGGTTGGGGTAGCCCACGAGCGACGAGTCTTATTTCGCATCTTGGAATTCAGGGGCCGCGCGGAATTCTGTCCGGGACGGTGACCAATGCGGCAAACGACAAACCCGTTGGCGGAGCCAAGGTAACTGTGTATCCGGGTGCGCACGTCATGCTGACCGACGCCGATGGTCACTATTCGTTTCTCCTTCCCGCTGGAGGCGGTTCGGTGGTGGTATCGGACTTTGGTTACATCACGAATGGCGTCGCCGTGACGGTAAGCGACGGTGGAACCACCACCAAGGATATTGCCTTGCAGTCGCTACCGACGGCGAAAATAACCGGTCGCGTATCCGACGGTTCTGGCCATGGCTACGGCCTTTATGCCGAAATTAAGATCAGTGTCGCGAATGTCGGCGAAGTGGCGGACCTGTGGACGAATCCTGCCACCGGTGCCTATAGCGTTACTCTCCCGGAGAGCTATTCCTATATGCTGGCCGTTACGCCAACGTTCAGGGGCTATAACGCGGGCTCTGCAGCCGTAGGCTCTCTCGAAGGCAATATTACGAAGAATTTTTCCATTCCTGTTGTCAGTGCATGTAAGGCACCCGGTTACCGCTTCGCGGGAATGAGCGCGGATTTCAATGGCGTTTTCCCGCCCACGGGTTGGAGTGTTGTCAATGATGGTGCGAGCACCACGGCCACTTGGAATACTACGTCGTATTGGAGCCAAAACGGTTGGCACTCCGCCGCCAATTGGACCGGCGGTACCGGCGATACCGCAGCTGGTTATGCACCATCTTATTATCCTCCACCGGGTTCCTTCAGCACTTCCCTCATAAGTCCACCGATTGCGCTTTCCAGCATTGCGGGAAATCCAGTGCTGCTCTACAAGGCTAACTATCAGCATGAGTTTGGTGACAGTCTCGATCTTGATATCAGCGTGGATGGCGGGCCATGGACTACCATTACACATTGGATGACAAACCATGGGAAATTGTATAATTTGCCGGGAGAGAACGAATCCGTAAACCTTGCTCCTTATCTTTCATCTGGTGCTAAACAGTTTTGGCTCCGCTGGCATTACTATGACCCGTCATACAGTTGGGGTTGGTATGCCGAGGTTGACGATGTCGCCATTGGTAGCTGTCAGCCGGTATCGGGTGGCCTGGTTCTGGGACAGGTGACCGACGCCAATACGGGTAAAGGCATCGTGGGGGCATCGATAAGCGACGACCAGGGCGATGGGATACAGACCATCGAAAATCCCGATGATCCGAGCTTGCCAGTGGGTACGTACTTGTTTTTTGTGCCTTCTGGACAGCGTAGCTTGACCGCCTCCCGTCACCTTTATGCCGACGATACCGCGGATTTCCCCTTGCGGAGCAACGCCGTCAAGACTCAGGACTTCGCTTTAAAGACGGGCCGGCTATCCGCAAAACCGAGTAGTGTACCGCTGCATGTCATGGTAGGCCAGCGGAAGACGGAACGGCTTATGATCAGCAACACCGGGACGGGCAGGACACACTTTCAACTTCTTTCGATTAACGCTCCCGCATCCAGAACGGCGTCGCGGTCCTCGGCTTCTCTTGCCTGGGTTTCCGTGCGTGAGTCGCGTCCAGGTCTGGACGCGCTTGCGGCACGACCTCTGACCTCTTCCGTATCCACGGAAAGGGCGCGACTGCTGAGTCAAGATGAGTCATCGTATACGGCGGGAGCCGTGGTGGGCACTTTTGCGCTGCCTGCTTACACGGTTCTTGGCTTGGGTGTGGATCGTAACGCCGGTGATCTGTGGATCGGAAACCCGGCCTATGCGGGTTATAGGGGAGATAACGCCGATCATAGAGTGTTGTTCGATGGCGAGTATACTGGCGATGCCATCGATGTTGCGAGCAGCAAAATCAGTTATATGGCCGATATGGCCTTTGACGACAACATCGGCATGCTATGGCAGTTGAGCGTGGATGCCCCCGATGGTTATGCCTCCCATATCATTGAGATCGATCCCAAGACCATGAAGTTAACCGGAGAAAACATTCTGGTTCCGAGCCCGCAGTCGGAACGGGGATTGGCGTACGATCCGACAACGGATACCTGGTATGCGGGAGGGTTTGTTTCACAGAGGGGTCATCGTAGTACCGGGAGCATTTATCATTTTGATTCGAGTGGGAAATTGCTGAATCACGTTACCGGTTTGAATATTCCCGTAGAGGGACTGGCGTATAACAGCTACACGGGGCATTTGTTTGTTTTGCCGACGAGTCCCGTCTATCCACCTTTGCTTGAACATTCCGTTTATATCCTCGATCCGGCGAATGATTATGCCCTCGTCGGCACCCTGGATATTCCGGGTTTCGATCCCAACTTGGCCCTTGCCGGTCCGGGAATGGACTACGATTGCAATGGTCATTTATGGATCAGCGACATGGTTGACCATGAAGTGTGGGAGGTAAACTCGGGTGAAAGCGGGTGGTGCGCGGTCAAGCACATTCCCTGGCTTACGCTTGCACCGGGAAGCGGAACAGTTGCGCAAGGTGCCGACTCACAGGTGACTCTTACCGTTGATGGCACGGGACAGAAGCCGTTCACTACGTCACAAGCACATCTGGAGTTGATTGGAGATACGCCTTATCCGGCGCCAGCGATTCCCATTATCGTGCACTGGGATCCGCAATCGGTTGAGTTGGTGGTGACGGGCGAAGCCAGCCCCGATTTGGTACAGAAAGGTGGCAACCTTACCTATACCTTGACGGTACAGAACAAGAAAGCGGTCGATCATGGAGCGGCGACCGAGACCACGCTCACCTACAAATTGCCCGACGGCGTGAGCTATGTTGCCTCCAGCGGCGATGCGCGTTGTTCCACGCCTGCGGCGGGTTCCAGCCCGGCATCCGCGGCAGCAACCGCTGGGCCGCCTTTGGGTACGGTAACCTGCGATTTCGGTACGCTTGTGCAAGGCGCTTCAAAGACTATCACGATTGCGGTCAAAGCCGAGCAGGCGGGTAAACTCACCAGCCACTTCGAGGTGGCGGCGCGCGAACCCGACGAGGCGGACAAGAACGCTCTGGACTTGATCACCACGGTGATCGGCGATGCTGATCTCGGTACCGGCGCCAAGAATGCGACGCTGACGCAAGGCAGCACGGGAACGCTGCATCTGGCGGTGGCCAACGCCGGGCCCGATCCCGCGACCGAGGTCAAGCTCAAGCTGAGCGCGGGGGCGAATGTGAAGTTGCAAAGCGCCAAGAGTGGGCAGGGGCAGTGTGGCCTGGCGGGCGGCGATATTGAATGCGACTTGGGTGAGATCGCCGCCGATAGGCAAGTGGACGTGGAAGTCAGCGTCTTCGGCATCAACGTGGGTTCGGCGCAGGTGACGGCGCAGGCGACGACGGCGGCGGACGATACTGACACCGCGAACAATGTGGCCACGGCGCAGGTGACGGTGAAGGCGGCAAGCAACGGCGGTGGCGGCAACAACGGCGGCGGAGGCGGCGCCCTCGGCTGGCTCGCGCTTGTGACCCTGCTTGCCGTCTCGACCTTAAAGTGCCGATGGCGATGATGTAGACTCTGTCCATGGCACGCGAACACCATCTGTCCGCCACGCCGAACGCCGAAATCGGTTCGGAAGCCATCGCGGGAATGGGGCCCGGGCGCGTGCTGGCGGCGGTGGGCATCACCGAGGACGAAGAACGCCTGTACGGGGCGTTGCTCGATCACTCCGGCGCGGGGCTGGCGAAGCTGGCGGACTACGCCAAGTTGTCCGTGCGCCGGGCGCGGCGGGTTCTGGCCTGGCTCGAGATGAAGGGACTGGCAAGTCATTCGCCGGATCGGCCGCGTCGTTACTTCCCCACGCCGCCGGACGTTGCCATCAATGCGCTGGTACTCCGGCAACAGGAAGCCCTGCAACACGTGCAGGCGGCCGCGTTCCAGCTTCAGGAACGTGCCCAGGCGGGTGAGGTAAATGATCCCAAGGAGCGCCCGATTGAAGTCATTACGGGGCGCGCCGCGCAGACCGCAATTTTTGAACAACTGCAACGGGCTGCCCGGAAAGAGGTGATCGGCTTCGACCGTCCGCCCTATGTCTGGTCGGCATCCACCAAGCTGAATCAGCCGGAGTTGGAAGTGCTGCGCCGGGGCGTGCGCAATCGAGCCGTTTACGATCGGAGTTCGCTCGAGATACCGGGGGCTCTGGAGACCATTCGCGCCTATGCCGACGCGGGTGAAGAAGCCCGGATTTTCCCTTCCGTCCCGCTCAAGTTTTTTGCCGTGGACCGGCGTGCGGCTTTGCTTCCGCTGGATTCTCAGCGTCCCTCGGGCGCGGCATTGCTGGTGCGTTCCAGTTCGTTGCTCGATGCGCTGTACGATCTTTTTGAAGCGATTTGGGATCGCGCCATGCCGTTGATGTTCAGCGGCACGGGCAAGCCGGCGATTCTGGATCCCGATACGCGTCTGCCGCGAGAAGCTAACAGTATATTGGCTCATATGGTCGCCGGTCTGAACGACAAGTCCATCGCCTACGAGATGTCCATTTCGTCGGCGACGTTCAATCGCCGGATTGCGCAAATCATGAAGTCGCTGGATGCGAAGACCCGCTTTCAGCTTGGTTGGATCGTCGCAAGGCGATTCGACAAGCTCCCGGATGGACCGCGCGAGTAGCGGGCACAATCGGAGGCGCCGTCGTGTTTTGCCGCTGTTGTGGAAGCGCGAAAACGACTGGTTTCCGTTTCTCGATGACGGGAGATTTTGATTGACTTCTATCAAGATAGACATCAATCAAAAAATGCCTTGTGTTTGCCTTTTCGTGATGCTAGGCTGACTGCGTTCAGCCCAGTTTGCTTCGGAAGTCAGAAACCAACCGTTCCCGATTCATTGTGAACCCGTGGAGGTCATATGAGATTCATGACGTTACTGATCGTGGTGGTCGCCGCCGCTGTAACCGGCCTCGGTCCGGCCGCGGCACAGGCCCGTGCAGCCGGCCATTCCGCTTACCGGATCGAAACCACGGCCGCGGCGCGAGAGGCGCTCGGAAGCGGACCGCGCGCGGCGCACCCGCGGACCGCCGGCCCGGCGGCATGGATCGAACAACGCGTGGCCGCAAGCGATCCCGCGGTCGAGAAGTTTTTCGGCTTCAGCGTGCTGGTCCAGGGAGATACGGCGTTCATCGGCGCCCCGTCCATGGGTCGCGGACCCGGCAGGGTTTACGTCCTCACCAGGACAAACGGTGTTTGGAATCAAACCCAGGTTCTTACCGGCAAGTCTGACGTAACTTCCACGCCTCCCAATTGGCAAAACTTTTTTGGCTGGTCCATGGCAGTTTCCGGCGATACCTTGGTGGTGGGCGCCCTCCAGGCATGGGGCGGGAGCGGCGGCCCCTTCGGAGCGGCCTATATCTTTACCAGATCGTCTGAAGGGTGGACTCAAACGGCCGAACTTCAGTTGACAGATGGACGAACCCCAAGCCGTTCGTTCGGGTATGCAGTGGCGATTTCCGGGAATACGCTGGTAATTGGCTCGCCTTACCCAGGTATTATTAATATGCCGTTGGCCTCATATGAGGGGCGGGCGTACGTTTATACGCAGTCCGACGGTCAGTGGAGCATGACGCAGGAGTTGGCGCCGAGTGACGCGGCGGCACCGCCTGTTTTTCTGGACTTCGGCCGCGCCATTGCGTTCGACGGCACCACCTTGATGATCGGCGCTCCCGGCACCGATGGCTGTAGTCCATACCCGGCCTGCTATGCTCCGGGTGTTGTTTATGCCTTTGCCGACACGGATGGAAGCTGGACTCAGGTGCAGCGCCTCACCGCGAGCGACGGAGTAGTCGAGGACCGCTTTGGCATCTCCTTGGCCATATCCGGCGATACCGCCCTGATCGGGGCGTCTCGGGCCGACATCGGTCAGAATGTCAATCAAGGCGCGGCCTACGTGTTCGACAAGGCAAACGGCGTGTGGGCGCAGGGACAGAAGCTTGTCGCCCCGGACGGCGTGCCCTACGATCAATTCGGATTGGCAGTGGCACTCGATGGGGCAATCGCTCTGGTCGGCGAATGGTCCGACGGTACCGGAGACCACCCGCCGCCGCCGAAGGCGGGAGTCGCCTACGAATTTTCCGCAACGGATGGCGACTGGAGCCTGAATCGCGAGTTCACCGCCAGCCAGGGCGCGCTGGACGACCTGTTCGGCAAGGCCGTCGCCGTGGACGGCGATACGCTGCTTATCGGAGAACCCGATATCCCCATCGGCGACAATCCGATCGGCGGAGCGGCTTACCTCTATGGTGGGGCAAACCTCGCTCTGAGTCTGAGCGCGCCAGCGGGTGCCGAACCCGGCAAGAGCTATTTGAGCCAGGCGATCGTCACCAACAATGCCGCCACGGCATCGCCCCCGGTGGCGGTCACACTGAGCGTGCCGGTCGCGGCGACTTTCGTGTCGGCGCGCGCGACACAGGGCAGTTGTAATCAGGCGGCGGGGCGGGTCACTTGCAATTTTGGTCAGATTTCGGGCAATGCCGGGACCGCGAAGGCGGAGATCGAGCTGAAGCCTAAAGGTAGCGTCGGGACGGTCGTGAGAACCGTCGTCGGGATTTCCCGCGCCATACCGCCGATTACGGCGAGCGCGGCCACCCAAGTGGATACGGCGCCGGTTGCCGAGGGCGGCAAGCTCGTGACCATGGCCGCAACGCCGGCTACCGGCACTCTGCAGGCCACCGATGCCGACGGCGATTCGCTCACCTTCGCCATAGTCGCTCAGGCCAAGCACGGTAAGGTTTCGCTCGACGACGCGAGCAAGGGGACCTACACCTACACGCCCGCCGCCGACTATGTGGGCTCGGACAGTTTCTCGTTCAAGGCCAACGACGGGATACTGGATTCCGCTCCCGCCGTGGTAACGATTACGGTAAAGGCATCCAATCATCCGCCCGTGGCCGAGAACGGTTCGCTGACGACAGCGGAGAACGAAGCGGCTAATGGAACTCTCAGCGCCAGCGATCCCGACGGCGACGCCTTGACCTTCAGCATCGTGACCCAGCCCGAGTACGGCAAGCTGACGCTCGACGATGCGAGCACCGGCGCCTACAGCTACACGCCCGCCGAGGATTATTCGGGTGCCGACAGCTTCGACTTCAAGGCCAACGACGGCCAAGCCGACTCCAACACGGCGACCGTGACGATAACCGTGAAAGCCGTGAAACCTCCTCCGCCCTCAAGCGGCGGCGGCAACGACGGCGGTGGCGCGACGGCACCGTTGGGATTGGCCTTGATGGCCTTGGTGCTTGCGGCCGCGCTGTGGCGCCGGCGTATTCGCGTGCGCTGAGAGTTTGATGCCCATTGCCCGACACAGATTGCGGCCGGGGCCATCCGGTTTGGTCAGAAGCTGATTGCAGGAGCTGATTGTATGCACTTTTACGAGCGTGGTTCGATGAGACGGGTTGCCGCGGGCCTGTCGGCACTGGCGGTTGCCGCCGCCGTTGCGTCCGCCGCCGTTGCGACGCCCCTCGCCGCTGCCGGGAGTGGGCAGCATGGCGTCGTCACCCGCATCGGCGGGCCGGTTAGCCGATCCGTCGCTGCGCCCCGCATGGTGTTCATGGCGCCGCAAACGGCATTGGCAATGCTTGAAAAGGCCACCCTGGTCGGGCATCATGCTCCGTCGTCCACCATTCGCTTGGCCGTCGGGTTGAAGCTGCGCAACGTGGATCGCCTCAAGGCCTTCCTGCGGCAAGTGCAGAACCCGGCGAGCCCCGAATATCATCGCTTCCTTACTCCGGAGCAGTTTACGGCGCGTTACGGGCCCACCGCGGAACAGGTAAAGGCGGTCGTGCGCTTCCTTGAACGCAAGGGCATTCAGGTCGAGCGCATATCGCCGAACCGGATGCTGATTACCACCGAAGCTTCGACGAAGGCTTATGAACATGCATTCGGAATCATGATCAATGATTATCGAATGAACGGGCGAAGCTTCCTCAGCACCGCCGATCGGCCGATGCTCCCGGCCTCTGTAGCGGGCGCCGTGGCCAACATTGTCGGTCTCGACAACAGCATTCAAATG
Organism: uncultured Gammaproteobacteria bacterium; assembly: GCA_964554305.1. Classification (GTDB taxonomy): domain Bacteria; phylum Pseudomonadota; class Gammaproteobacteria; order JAKDMP01; family JAKDMP01; genus JAKDMP01. The sequence goes on along the minus strand of CAZKOE010000006.1, from coordinate 5,749 downwards.
TACCCGCATCACCGCTTGAAGCCTCTTCCGGCCCCGGCTCTGGAACATCGGGCCTCGGCGCCGCCTCCGAGCACGACGTACTACAATCCGCTCCAGATCGCCACCGCCTACGACTGGCCCTCGATTACCGATCCGGATAATGGCGCGGGGGTAACGATCGCAATCCTCACCGCCGCCAGCTCCGGCCTGGAGAACAACACCGACTACCGTCACTTCTGGAAGGCCTGGGGTTTGCCTGATCACACCGTGAACGTCATTTACACCGGCGAAGATTACGGGGCCACCGGCGGCATGGTCGAGACGATGCTCGACGTGACCTGGAGCGGGGCGATGAGTGCCGGTGCGACGCTCGACGTTTATATCGCGCCAAATGCCTCCTTTCTGGCATTCACCGAAATGTTCAACCGGTTCGTGACTGACAACAGCGCGCAGGTGATGAGCACGAGTTGGGGCGCTCCGGAGGTTTTCTACGGCAGCATGGAAACCGATCACCAGATCTTCATGGAAGCCGCGGCGCAGGGCATTTCCATGTTCGCGGCGGCCGGCGATGCCGGGTCGAGCGATTGCCGTCCCGGCAGCTGTCCTCCGGGCGACAACAATGCGGACTATCCCTCTTCAGATCCATTCATAACGGCGGCCAACGGCACCGAGCTGGAGCTTGCCGATGTGGAGGGTCACTACGGTTCTGAAACGGCGTGGAGGTGTTTTGGCAACTGCGGAACCGGCGGCGCCGTAAGCCGCTACTTTTCCGAGCCCCCGTGGCAGACCGGACCGGGCGTTCCCGAGAACGGCTGGCGCAACAATTCCGATATCGCCATGAATGCGGGGGGCGTGCCTTACCTGCTTTATTTCCAGGGCATCTGGGGCGCGGTCGCCGGCACCAGCGCCGTGGCGCCGCAGCTTGCCGGCCTTTTTGCCATTGCAGTTTCGGATAATGGTGGCAAGCGGGTCGGCCAGTCGAACAGCCTCATCTATAACGACGTCAACGCGGGAAATTACGCGACGGATTTTCACGACGTCAAGACGGGCAACAACGGAAAATTTTCCGCCGGCGTTGACTGGGATCACCCGACCGGATGGGGAAGCCCCGTTGGCACTAACTTGGTGGAGCACCTCGGTGCCCATGGCGCGACGGGAACCCTCGACGGCAAGGTAACGGATGATCAGGGGAATCCTGTTTCCGGCGCGCGGATAAGCGTCAACGGCACCTACCGGCGGGTAACGGATGAGAAGGGCAACTATTCGATTACGCTTCCCCCCGGGAGCTACACCGTCACGGCCGCGGCCTTCCCCTATGCGACGGGGACGGTGACGGCGGTGACGGTGACCGACGGCGGCACGACCCATCAGGACTTCTCGCTGACCGCGGCGCCGCGGGCAAAAGTGTCGGGGCACATCCGCGACGGAGGGGCCCACGGATACGGTTTGTACGGGAGGATTACGGCGACGGTTACGGGCACTCCCGCGGGCTATGGCAAGCCCGGCTATGTTCAGGTGGCGAGCGCGTGGACGGATCCCGCGACCGGGGCCTACAGCCTGAGCCTTCCGGAAGGGTACAGCTACAAGCTGGTGGCGGTTGCGGCCTTCATCGGTTATGACAACGGCACGGTGTCGCTGGCAAAGCTAAGCGGTTCCAAGGATACCGATTTCGCGCTCCTCCCGGACGGCAGTTGCACCGCCCCGGGATATGCGGTGGCTTTCGGTGAAGGTTTCAACAGCAATCCGTTTCCTCCCGACGGCTGGCGGGTCACCAACGCTGTCAAGGGCTCCACCGTGGTGTGGGCCAGCAACCAGTACTGGAACGAGGGCAACGCTACCGGCGGCAGCGGCATGTCGGCGTCCGCGGACAGCAGTCTTGCCGGCCAAGCCGGTTACCTCGGTCCCTACGACACCTCGCTTATCACCCCGCCCATCCCGGTCAGCCGACTGGAGGGCGCTTCAATGCTGGGCTTCAAGTTGAACTTCCAGGTGTATAGTGGAAACGACGCCCTCGATGTGGACATCAGCGGCGATGGCGGCGCCAGTTGGACGACGCTTGCGCATCTTGATTCCAACTACGGAACCCGGTATCAAACCGGTGTGACCTATCAGGTACCGCTTGCCATCCCTTCGGGGGCGAGCGACGTCCTGCTGCGCTGGCGTTACTACGACAAGGCCGGCGGATTCGACTGGTATGCGCAGATAGACGATGTCTCCATCGGCCGATGCAAGGCGGTTGCGGGCGGTCTCGTGGTGGGCGCGATAACGGCCGGAGCCGACGGGCAGCCGCTGCTTCGCGCGTCGGTCAGCGACGACAGGCGGGACACCACGGAAAGCTTCGAGAACCCCGGCGATCCGAATACGCCCGCCGGTTATTACATCCTTTTTGCACAGGCCGGCACGCGCACGATAACGGCGTCCGCGCCCAATTACGCGAAGGCTTCGGCGCAGTTGAAGGTTTCCGAAGGCAGCATCGGCGTGCATGATTTCTCGTTGACGTCGGCGCGATTGAGCGCCGCCCCGAGCGGATTGACCGTGGCCGTGCCGGCAGGCACGCAGATGCAAAAGACATTGACCATCACGAACTCCGGCCGCGCGGACGGACGCTTTCGGATTTTGAGCTTCGATGCATCGCCGCCGCCGGAGGAATCCATGGCGGGAATGCCGGAATGGGTCAAGTGCGCCAATCCCACGCCATTGCGGTTGACGGCTTTCGGGCAAGGGAATGCCGCCCTTTCGGGCTGCGGCATGGGCCAGGCCGCGCGGACCGCTTCGAATGGCGGCGCCTGGGTTTCCCTTCCGTACTACCCCGGGGGAATCCTCGATAACGCCGCGGCCGCCGATACGCTGAGCGGGAAACTTTATTCCGTCGGCGGCCTCAGCACCGCAACCGGCACGGTCATCTGGGAGGGCCATGTCTATGATCCCGCTACGCATATGTGGAGTGCAATTGCGCACATGCCCCAAGCGCTGGACGCACCGGTTGCGGCCTTCATCGGCGGCAAATTGTACGTGACGGCCGGGTGGGACATGTCGGGAGGCGCGAGCGCCTCTCTGGCGATCTACGATCCCGGCGCCGATACATGGTCGCCAGGCTCTCCCGACCCTGTTCCGGAGGGCGGCGGCGCGGCGGTCGCGGCGTTGAACGGCAAAATGTACGTGATTGGAGGCTGCCCCGGCGAGACTTCGGCCATTTGCGGCGATACCGCCGTGGAAGCCTACGATCCGGCCGCCGACAGTTGGAGCGAGCCGGGCAGCTTGGCGCCGTACCCTCACCTGGTGTCCTGGCAAGCCTGCGGAACCGTCGGCGGAAAGATCTATTGCGCGGGGGGAGTCTCGGGCGGCCAACTCAAGACGGAGTATGCCGACGGCTACGTTTACGATCCGGCAAAAAACAAGTGGTCTCCGATCGCGAAAATTCCGGTTCCGGCTCACGGCGGACCGCAGCTGCACCGGGCGGGATTGTGGGGTTCGGCCTATGCCGGGACGGCCCGGGGGTTGGTGGTTTCGGGTGGCGTGACGCATGGCTGGATTACCAACCAAGGCTGGATTTACAGCCCCGCCGCCGACCAGTGGACGCCGTTGCCTTACGCTCCGACGCCGGTTTACAGGGCGGGTAGCGCCTGCGGCTTTTACGTCATAGGCGGACAAGCCGCCGCCGGGGTGCTGGCGAGCGCCGAGCTGTTGCCCGGACATAATGCCTGTGGAACTTCGGGCATTTCCTGGCTTACCCTCTCGCCCGGCGCGGGGACGGTGGCAGCGGGCGGCTCAACAAGCGTGACGCTCACCTTCGATGGTGCCGGAAAGAAGCCATCCACCACCTCCACGGCTTACCTGCTGCTTTCCGGCAACGAACCCTATGCGCCGGAGATGATCCCGTTGGCCGTGATGTGGAAGCTTGACAGCGCCGACATTGGCGTGAGCGGACTCTCGGACACCACGCTGCAGGAGGGCAAGAGCCATTCCTTCGACCTGAGCGTCAAAAACGCCGGACCCGGTACGGCGGTAGATGTCGTGCTGAAGATTTCCGTCGCCAATGATCACGTCAAACTGGTGTCCGCCTCCGGGGAGACGGCGCAGTGCGCGCTTCAAGGCAGCAGCGCGAGTTGCGATCTGGGCGATCTGTCGGCCGACGGCGGCGCCACGGTGGCGGTCACGGTTTCCGGTCATTCCGCCGGCACCGCCACGCTCGAAGCCGGGTTGACGAGTTCGACGGATGACCCGAACGGGGGGAATAACCAGACCAGCGCGCAAATCGAGGTGAAAGCCGCGAGTAACGAAGGCGGCAATAGCAACGGCGGCGGAGGAGGCGCTCTCGGCTGGCTCGCGCTGGCGGCCCTGCTCGGCCTCGCGCTGATGGGTGCCGGCATGGCGAAAGGTCGGAAGAGTTAAAGCGTTCCTTTCTTCAGGAGGGAACCGGCGGGGGTGGTCAGCGGCTCGGCCACCCCCGTTTTTACGTCAAGCATAAACGCGGTCTTGAAAGATGTAGGTTGCTGCCGGCGAAGATGCCAGGAACGCTGCGCTTATCACGGCCTGCATAAATGCGGAATTATGAGGCGGGATCCTATGGTGTTTTACTCGCCTGTAGTTTTTGTACGATCGCCAGCGATTTCGTCACGTGCTGGGTGGGCGTGATGTGATCCCTTTTTGTGGATAGCCGAGCGACGATCTTGCCGTCGCGGTTGATGACGAAGGTCGTGCGCGCGAAAAAGCCGTGAGTCACGGGCGTGCCGTGTATGGTCTTGGCGTCCTTCTGCGGCGGAACCCGCGGGACGCCGTACTTGGCTCCGATGTTGCCGCTGGGGTCGGAGGCGATGGGGAATTTGCCGGCGCAAAAGTTCGGGTCGGACGAGAACTTGTTGAGCGTGGCGATCGAATCCTCCGACACGCCGATGATCGTGGCCCCGGCCTTGGCGAACTGGGCCTTGTGGGTTGAGAAGCTGTGCGCCTCGATATCGCAGCCCTGCGTGTAGGCCGCGGGGAAGAAGTACACTATCACCGGCCCCTTGGCGAGCGCCTTTTGCAGCGAAAAAGTGAAGTCCTTGCCGGCCAGGCTCGCTTCTGCGGTGAAGTCGGGGGCCTTGGCGCCCGGATTGAGCGCGGCTAACGCGGGCACCATCAGCAATAACGCGACCAGCGCTCCGATCGCCGCAGATATTGGTAAGCGTTTGCTCATTTCCGTAATCTTCTGGGAGAAAGTACTAATTTAGCACCATCGCGCCCGCAGAGGTTGGTTAGAACCCACCTTAAAATCTCTCCACCGTTCGTGTTGAGCGTGGCGGAGTAACGTTTCGCGGAGTCGAAACACGGAAAATCAAAAGTTTGGCGCCCTTCGACTTCGCACCTGCAGCGCTACGCTCAGGGCGAACGGAATTATGAGATGGTTTTTGTTCTCGGCCTCAAATCTGAAAGGCGTAGCTCAGCTTGATGAAGTAGGTGCGGGTCTGTTGCATGAGGCCGGCCTCGCCGGTGCCGAGATAGCCGTTGGTGAAGCCCGCGTAGAGGGAGGTCCAGGGGTTGAGTTCGTAGCCGAACAACCATTGGGTCGCGAGGTTGCGCGTGCGGCTCGGGGTGCCGGGCGGGTACAGCGCGACGTTGTTGCGGATGTCTTGCTCCTGGGCGATCGCACGTACGAACATGCGCGAGTTGAAGTACCACGCCACGCGCAGGTCGTAGAGATTGGCGGTATAAAGCCGGCCGCCGGCGACGTTCAGGCGCTCGAAGTTGCCGACGAATTGGATCTGCAAATGGCGCCCCGGCGACAGCGTGA
>CAZKOE010000005.1:0-32757 GCA_964554305.1 uncultured Gammaproteobacteria bacterium | reverse complement strand
ACGAAAAAGCCGAGGTATTCGGCGAAGATCAGGCTTTGCGCGGCCCAGGAAATCGGCGTCGTGATGAGGAACATCCAGCCGTAGATGAAGGCGAGCGGGCGCCCGTAGGCCTCGCGCAGATACACGTACTGCCCGCCGGCGTGCGGGAACATCGCCGCGAGTTCGGCGATCGAGAGCGCGCCGAGCAGCGCGACGATGCCGCCCACGATCCACACGATGCCGACGCCGCCGATGCTCCCCGCGGCGGCCGCGATCGGCGACGGCACGCGGAAGATGCCGCTGCCGATGATGATCCCGACCACGAGCGCAATGCCGGTCACAAGTCCCAGCTTGCGCGGCAATACGCTCGGTGCGGCGGTGGGGTCGGCGTTCATGGATGCGCAGCCTATCACGCCCGCACCGAAAAGCCGGGGAAATGGCCGCCCGCCCGGCATGGTAACCTGAGATCCGTGCAGTAAAACCCGCTGGTTCGAGTAAATCGCCCCGCCGGCTGCCGGTGAGTGATCGAAAGCCCAGTCGTGCCTGAACAAGGAATAACCCCATGAATCTGAAACGTAACGCCCTGCTTTCCGCAACGGTCGTTGCCGCCTGCGTTTGCGTCACGGCGGCCGCGCAGGGGCGGCAGTTGACCGATCAGGACTACGCGCGCGCCGAGCAGTTCCTGGGCTATAACACGAAGCCGCTGGTGGATCATGCCGTGCGCACCGTTACCTGGCTCGACGGCACGCACTTCTGGTATAGGGATCACGACGCAAGCAGCGACCATTACAAGATCATGGATGCCTCAACCGGCAAGATAAAACCCGCCTTTGACCAGAAGAAACTCGCTGCTACCTTGAGTGCCGCTGCGGGCACCACCATCAAGGCGAGCAAACTCGACATCGAGGACTTCAAGATCAGGCCCGATGGTCGCTTGGACATTACGCTTAAAAACGAAAACGAGGAATCCCGCGCGCCGGGGGGGCGTTACGTCTGCGATCTCTCGGGCAAGGGAAAATGCGTACGGTGGGCTTCGGCGTTCGAACACAAGCCCGGATCGCAGGTGGGGCACGCCGTGGTTTCGCCCAATGGCCAGTACGCCGTGTTCGTGCGCGACTGGAACCTGTGGCTGCGCAACCTCGCGACGGGCAAGGAAACCGAGCTTACGCACGATGGCGTGAAGAACTACGGTTACGCCACCGGCAACGCCGGCTGGGTGCACGACAAGGGCGCCATCGTGCGCTGGTCGCCCGATTCCACCAAGGTCGCGACCTACCGCCAGGACCAGCGCAAGGTGGGCAACATGTACACGATTCAGACGCGCGTCGGCCATCCCATCCTGCATCAATGGAAATACGCGCTGCCCGGCGACAAGCACGTGTTCATGATCGAGCCGGTGGTCATCAACGTCAAAACCGGCAAGATAGTGCGGCTCAAGATGAAAGCCGAAGAGCGTTTGTCGACGCTCTGCGATACACTCGCCTGCAACTACGATCAGCCCAACACCTGGAGCGACGTCAAGTGGGGGCCGGGCGGCAAGACGCTGGCCCTCGTCACCACCTCGCGCGACCGCCGGCACGAGCGGTTCCGCATCGCCGATGCCAAAACCGGCGCCGTACACACCGGCTTCCGCTTCACGGCCAAGGATTACTACGAAAGCGGCCACGGCAGGGTCAACTGGCAGTACCTGCCGGAAACCAACGAGGCGATCTGGCCCACGACGCAGAACGACTGGCTGAACCTCTATCTCTACAGTCTCAAGACCGGCAAGGAAATCCGCCCGCTCACGACCGGCAGGGGCAACGTCGACAAGGTACTGTACTTCGACCGCAAGACGCGTACGCTGTGGTTCGTCGGCAACGCGCGCACGCCGGGCATCAACCCGTACTTCAATCAGTTCTTCAAGGTCGATATCGGGACCGGCAAAACCACGCTGCTGACACCGGAGGATGCCGATCACACGATCACCATGTCGCCCAATGGCAGATACTTCGTGGACAGTTATTCCACGCCGACCACACCGCCCGTGACGGTACTGCGTTCGAGCGCGGACGGCCACATCATCGCCACGGTCGCGAGAGCCGACATCTCGCGGTTGAAGGCCACGGGTTGGGCACCGCCGCAGATCATCAAGATAAAGGCGCGCGACGGCAAGACCACGCTCTACGGCCTGATGTACAAGCCGACCAACTTCGATCCGCACAAGAAATACCCGATCGTCGATTACATCTACCCCGGCCCGCAGACCGGCTCCGTGTGCAGTTTCAGCTTTCTCCATACCTGCGGCGACAACCAGGCGCTCGCCGAACTCGGCTTCATCGTCGTCGCCATTGACGGCATGGGCACGCCGTGGCGCTCCGCTGGCTTTCACAAAAAATGGTACGGCGACATGGGCGACAACACGCTGCCCGACCAGGTCGCCGCCATCAAGGAGCTTGCCAGGCGTTACCCGTGGATTGACATCCATCGCGTCGGCATCTGGGGCCATTCCGGCGGGGGCTTCGCCACCGCGGATGCCATGCTCAGCTACCCGGACTTTTTCAAGGTGGGCTGGGCCGAAAGCGGCAACTACGACAACCGCAACTACGAGAACGACTGGGGCGAAAAGTATGAAGGCCTGTTGGTCACGAACAAGAACGGCACCAGCAACTATGACAACCAGGCCATGGAACTCAAGGCCAAAAACCTCAAGGGCCACCTGATGCTGGTGGATGGCGCCATTGACGACAACGTGCCGCACAGCAACACGTTCCTGCTCGTCAATGCACTGATCCAGGCCAACAAGAACTTCGACATGCTGTTTCTGCCGAACGCACACCACGGCTACGGCAAGGACGGCCCGTACGTGACACGCCGGCGCTGGGATTATTTCGTGCGCTACCTCGCCGGTAACACCCCGCCGCAGGAATACCGGATACACCCGCCGAAGGGCGATTAAACCGGCCATCGGGACGCCGGCCACCCGACGCGACAGACTCATCTTGCAGGCTCGTCGCGCTACACTGCCCCGCGTGCTGCGTCGTGGAACCCCACCGCCGCCTTTCACGCCTACGGCAGCGTCCCCGCGCGCGGGCGCGCCTGGAGCCGCCTTCTCTGCGGCGGACTCTCCCACGCCGCAATGTTCGCCTACATCGCGGGTTCGCCCGTCGTCTACATCAAGCTATTCGGCATCGACGCGCAATACTTCGCGCTTCTTTTTTCGCTCTGAACGCGATCGGCCTCACCCCGGCAACTGACTGAACAGCCGCTCCGTCACCCGCCTCGGCTACCGCTCCCCGTTCGGCATCGGCACCGCCGTGCGAATCACCAGGCGGTGCCGCGAGCTACCATAACTGTGTATGAATGCAACAACGGCGAAGATGCGGGCAAAGCCAAGCGGAAGCGCGATTTGCGCAAATGCGGGCAGTGCCCGCCTGGCGTCCTGGCTCGCGGCATACCGGCGGATCGCGGCCGTAACCGGCGCCGGCGTCAGTACCGCCTCCGGCATTCCCGACTACCGCGACGAAAACGGAGAGTGGAAGCGCCAGGCGCCGATACAGCATCGCGATTTCGTGGAACATGCGCAAACGCGGCGGCGCTATTGGGCGCGCAGCTTCATCGGCTGGCCGCACATATCTTCGACAACGCCGAATACCGCCCACCTCGCACTGGCGCGACTGGAAGCAATGGACCACATTCACACCGTCATCACGCAAAACGTGGACGGCCTGCATCAACGCGCCGGTTCCCGGAACGTCATTGACCTTCACGGGCGGCTGGATCGCGTCAAGTGTCTCGCCTGCGGCAACGCCGTTTCCCGCACCGCCTGGCAAGGGCGGCTCGAGGCGGCCAACCCGGACTGGCACGCCCGCCTCGAGCGCATCGCGCCGGACGGCGACGCGGATCTCGTGGACGCGCACTACGCGAAGTTCGGTGTGCCGCCTTGCGAAACCTGCGGCGGCATATTCATGCCGGATGTCGTGTTTTACGGCGGCGCGATCCCGCCCGTGCGGCGCGAAGAAGCCATGGCGGCCGTGCACGCGAGCGACGCCGTGCTGGTGGTCGGCTCCTCGCTCATGGTGTGGTCGGCCTTCCGGCTCGTGCGCGCCGCCGCCGAGAGCGGCATTCCCGTCGCGGCCGTCAACCGCGGGCGCACCCGCGCCGACCATCTCATCGCCTTCAAGTGCGAAGCCGAATGCGGCACCGCCCTCGCCGCAGCCGTCAAGAAGATCGACCACGGGCAAGCCACTCGAAGAACAGCATGAGGATGCGCACTCTGGGACACTCCGGCGTCGAGGTATCGGAGGTCGGCTTGGGTTGCAACAATTTCGGCAGCCGACTGGACCTCGAAGGCACGCGCGTGGTGGTACATGCCGCGCTCGATGCCGGCATCAACTTTTTCGACACCGCCGATGTCTACGGCGATCGCGGCGGTTCGGAAACCTTTCTCGGGCGCATCCTCGGCGAGCGGCGCAAAGATGTCGTCCTCGCCACCAAGTTCGGCTCGGCAATGCGCAAAGACGTCAAACGCCGCAACGTCTCGCGTCGTTACATCATGCAAGCCGTGGAAGCAAGCCTCGAGCGCCTGAAAACCGACTGGATAGACGTTTACTACCTGCACTGGCCCGACGTACTGACGCCCATGGAGGAAACGCTGCGCGCTCTCGACGATCTGGTGCACTCGGGCAAAGTCCGCTACCTCGGCTGTTGCAATCTTGCCTCGTGGCAGGTGGTGGAAGCCGAATGGATTGCACGCGAACTTGGCGTCAATCACTTTATCTGCGCACAAAACGAATACAGCCTGATCGAGCGCGCACCCGAAAAGGAATTGCTGCCGGCGCTTGCCGCCTACGGACTCGGCCTGGTGCCGTACTTCCCGTTGGCGAGTGGCCTTCTCACCGGAAAGTACGAGCGCGGCAGGGACGCGCCTGAAGATTCACGTCTCGCGAACTGGCACTCACTCGGCGAACGCTACATGACCGAGACCAACTGGAATCTCGTGGAAAGACTCGAAGCCTGGGCGACAGAACACAACCGCTCGCTGCTTGATCTTTCCTTCGCCTGGCTTCTCGCCCACAGCGAAGTTGCCAGCGTGATCGCCGGTGCAACCAAGCCCGAACAAATCGAACAAAACGCGAAAGCCACCGATTGGCATCTCACCGCCGACGACCTGTCTGCCGTCGACGAAATCACTTGAGAAGCTCCCGGACTGCACGTCATTTTCGCAAAGGCGGGAATCCAATATGAACACGTATCCCGGACATCGCCGCGACCTGCCAGCGAGCCGACAAAAAACTCCTGCCCCGGTAGAAAACGGCAGCATCGAGCCACGCAAAAAATCCAAACGCTGCGCTGCGGACCAACGCGAATCCAACGGGTACTTCAAATAAGACTTCATCGTCCTCAAAAATCGCGGGCGAGCACCGCCTAACCTTAATCACTACGGTTGGCAATTCCGCATCCTGTGCGACGAAGCATAACGCAACTTCGCCACGTTAACGGACCTGCACGAGACGGGCGGCGAGGCCGGAGGCGCGACGGATGCGCCGTTCGACGGCGGCGCGAAAAACGGGTTCGGTCGCCCAGACTTCGACGGCTTCGCGCGCGCGGGTGATGCCGGTGTAAACGAGCTCGCGCGTGGCGACCTTGCTGTCGCGCGGTGGCAGAACGAGTGCAACGCGGTCGAACTCGGAGCCCTGCGCCTTGTGCACGGTGAGCGCCCAGGCCGTTTCGTGGGCCGGCAGTCGCGCGAGCGATACGCTTTTCAGGTCGCCACCCGCGGCGGTGAGCCAGAGTTTGTCGCGGCCGTCCACGTCCGGCCAGACGATGCCGAAGTCGCCGTTGTAGAGTTCGAGTTCGTAGTCGTTTTCGGTGATGAGTACCGGACGACCCCGGTACCAGACGTCGCGCGGGCGCACGCCGAGGAGCGATTCGATCTCGACATTGATACCTTCCACACCGAAGATGCCACGGCGTTCCGCGGCGAGCAGACGAAAGCGGTCGAGTCGCGCCAACGCTTCTTCCGCCGAGGCAGCCCTCTTTACCGGTGCGAAATGCGCCCTGGCGACGCGTTCGAGTTCGCGTGTGAGTTGTCTTTCATTGGCGAGCGGATGCCATGACAGGTTTTCGCTTGCAGAAAGAGTCTGCTTTTCATGTTCCTTCTCCCTCGATGGGAGAGGACTGGGGTGAGAGTGAGAGTGCAGGCGATCAACCGCCTTGCGATTGTACTTCCCAACTCGATCTTCCCCCGCAAGGGGGGAAGGGGAAGAAGACGCCGACCCCCGCACAAGGCGGGAGGGAATCAACCGATCAAGCGCAAGCGCCGCATCGCCGGCGATGACGGCGCCGGCAAGTGCGCCGATGCCCTTGTTGCCGAAACGGTAGTTGCGCTTGAGGAGCGCAATGCTCCCGCTCACCGGCGATACTTCACCATCGGATCGGGGAACGACCGCACCGAGCGCACTTTCCAGCGCAATAGCCGCCTCCGGGGGGAAGCCGTCGGCGACGCTGCAGATATCGCCGAACACCGCGCCGGCTTCGACCGAGGCGAGTTGGTCGCGATCGCCGACAAGCACCAGCCGTGCACGGGGTTTGAGCGCCGCAACGAGCCGTGCCATCAAGCCGATGTCCACCATGGAAGCCTCGTCCACGACGACGATGTCGGCGGGAAGCGGACTATTGGCATCGTGGCGGATGGTTTGCCGCGCCGCGTTGTAGCCGAGCAGGCGATGCAATGTTTGTGCGGTAATTTGGCGTACTCCCGCTTCCGCCGGCCAGCCCTTCGCCAGCGCATCATTCAAGCGGCTCGCGGCCTTGCCCGTCGGAGCCGCGAGCGCAATGGCGAGATCCGCATCGAGCCGGCATACGAGCCGGACAAGCTTGATCACCGCGGTGGTCTTTCCGGTTCCGGGCCCGCCGGAGATAACCGTCAGCCGCCGCGTCGCACCGATTGCGGCGGCCAGAGCCTGACGATCGAGTTCACCCGAGCCTGCGGCGGGAAATAGTTCGTGGAGCGCCTTTTTCAATTGCCCCGCATCCGTCTCCGGGCGGGAGGCGGCCAGTTCGCGCAAGCCGGCCGCGATCCTGCTTTCGTAACACCAGTAACGATGAAGGTAGAGTCGCTTTCCATCCAGCACCAGCGGCGCACGGCCGCCGGGGCCGGTAACGGCTTCGCTCCGCGCAAGGGAGTTGCTCCAGTTTTCGGGCACGGCAACGCCATTCGCGCGCAGGGCGCGCCCAGCGGTCTCGAAATCGAGGCAGACATGACCTTGGCCTACTTCGGCCGAGGCGAGGGCGCCCGCCAGGGCCACCGGTTCGCCACCCCACTGGCCGACCCATTCGCCGAAGGCGGCATCGAGAGCGTCGAGGGCGCCCGCGTCTTTGAGTCGTTGCAGCGTCTCAATCATGACGGCCGTTCAGGCATGCCGGGAACGCCGCGCTCGCCCGGGTTTGTCAACTTCCGCGGGAATGGCAAGCCGTTGAAGGCTCGAAAAATCATGGGGCGGCCCCGGCGAAGTAGGCGTCGAGGCGTTCGACGTCGGCCTTCGGTGGCCGGGTGCACCAGACACCGCGCGGGGCAGAAGCGTCCGGCGCCATGCCGCGGAGAAAGAGATAGAGGACGCCGCCGAAGTGTTTGTCGTAGTCGTAGCCGGGGATGCGCGTTCGCAGGTAACGGTGCAGGGCCACCGTGTACACGAGGTACTGCAGGTCGTAGCGGTGTTCGGCCATGGCCTGATCGAGTGCCGCCGGCGTGTACGCGGCGAGATCGCTACCCAGGCGATTTGATTTGTAATCGGCAACCCAGAATTTACCACCGTGCTCGAAAATGAGATCGATGTAGCCTTTCATCTGGCCTTCGAGTGCATCGAAACGCAGACCGGGACGTGAAACATGGGGCGCGAAAGCGGACACGGCCGCATCCAGCGTTTCGGCCTCGATGCGGTCGAGCAGGAAATGGAATTCCATCTCGTTGCGCCGCTTGTCGCCCGAAATGGCCGACAGGGTGCAGCCGGGCTCGCCGAGCGGCGTGGCGAAGACATCAACGAGCCAACGCACCAGCGGCTCCGTCCATGCGACCGGGTCGAAGCCGTGAGCCGCGAGTCTTTTCTGCGTTTCGTTGGCGATCGTTGACTCGCCGGCGGCGAAAGGCAACGCCTCGATCAGCGCGTGCAGAAAGGTGCCGCTCGCCGCCCCGGCGGGAAAGGCGTGAATGCCGGAAGCGGGGACTTCGAGCGGTGGCGGCGAGACGTTTTCGTCATGCTCTGGTGCCTCAGCGATGCCGCCGCTGGCGCCGGCGACGAGCAGGCTGTAGCTCGCGATGTGGAAGCGCTGCCGCAGGCGCTCCGGATACTTGAACGCACGCGCTTCGCCGTGCGGGCGTTCCACGGTCGCGGCATCCGCGTCCGCGCCGCTCGCGGGGCCGCGAAGCCTGATCGCCCCACTTGCCTGCGCCACCCAGCGCTGCAGGCCCGCCCGGAAATCGCTCGCGTCGTTCACGTTCAACAATCTTCCAAGCGCGCTTTCTTCGCATTGATTCGCCGGTAGCGCAATCAGGTAGCAGGCGCGTTCGGCACGCGTCAACGCGACGTAGCTCCGGCGCAGATTTTCTGCCCGCCGTTCGCGCTCGGCTTCTTTCCTGCGATCGTCCGCCGCATCCGAACCGAGATCCAGGACGGCGCGAAAATCCGCATCGTGGGAGATCACGGCCGGGTTGGATTGACCCCTCGGCTTCTTGCCGTCCCACAGGAAAGGCAGGAAAACCACGGGATACTGCAGACCCTTGGCCTTGTGAATGGTAGCGATGCGCACGAGATTTTCATCGCTTTCCAGGCGCAGTTGCCGCGATTCCTCGCTCGCTTCCTCCCCGCGCTCCGCGCCGAACCAGGCCAGCAACGGCGCGATGCCCGGCCGCCGCGCGGCCTCGGCGCCGGCCAGTTCGGCGAGATGGCGGAGGTTGGTCATGGCGCGCTCGCCGTCGGGCCTCGCGAGCGTGCGCTCGATCACACCCTCGCCGTTGACAAGCCGCGCGAACATGGCCGTGAAGCCGCGCGCCTGCCACAGCGCGTAGTACTCGCGGAAACGGCCGACGACTTCATCCCAGCCGGTCTCCTCCCGCGACCAGGCCGCGAGCTGCGCCGCCGTGGCACCGAGGAGTTGCGTCGCCAGCGCGCGGCGCAGCAGACGCCCGTTCGATGGCTCGGCCACGGCGGCGAGCACAATTTCAAGCTCCGCCGCTTCGCCGCTCCCGAAAACGCTTTGCGCGGCGACCATGGCCGAGGCGATGCCGCGCCGTCTGAGTGCATCCTGAATCCTCAGCCCCTGCCTGTTGTCGTTCACCAAAACGGCGATGTCCTTTGCCTGCAGGCATGCTTCGCCCACACGCGCCTTGCCCGCCCGTCCAAGCGCCAGCAGGCGCGCGATTTCATTCGCGCCGACGGCGACGACGTGATTGATGGCCTCGTCCTTGTTCCAGGGTTTGCCATCCGGGCTGTCTTGCCAGACGATCGTTGTCGGCGCGTCGTCTCCTTCCGGCATGACGAGCGACGCGATCGGCGGCCTGTTACGTCCCGGGGCAACGGCCGTGTACGGAATCTGCGCGTAGCCGAAGGGGTTGTCCGCGTTGCCGAACAACGCGTTGACCGCCGTGAGCAGGGGCTCGGCACTGCGGTAATTGTCAGTCAGTCCGTAGAGCCGCCCCGCCTCTTCGCAAACCGCCCGCGCCTGCATGTAGGTAAAGATGTCGGCGCCGCGAAAGCGGTAGATGGCCTGCTTCGGATCGCCGATCAGGATCAGCCCATGCGCCTTGTCCGCCGCATGGATGGCGGTAAAGATGTCGTGCTGCAGCGGGTCGGTGTCCTGGAATTCGTCCACCAGGACGAGTGGGTACCGCCCGGCAATGCGTCGCGCCAGCCCCTTGCCGCTCGGCGCCTTCAAGGCATCGCGGAGATTCAGCAACATGTCGTCGAAGCCCAGTTCGCGCGTTTTGCGTTTGCGCCGCCGCGCCTCGCTATTGACAAATTCGTAGGCTGCCGTGACTGCCTCCTGCCACCATACCGCGAGCAGTTCATTGCTCGCGTTTTGCAATGCCGCGGCACAATCATGCGTGAAAAATGGTTTCTCCGGCACCCGCCCCCCCTTCAACGACGCTTCCGCCTTTGCCCGCGTCAAACGCTCGAAATGGTCCGGCAACACCGGGCAGGGGGAAGCGGCAAGCCAGTTTTTCCATTCATCGAGCAGCTTGGCTGTCGTGGCCTTCCGGTATGTCTGGCGATTCAAGTCTTCGCTCTCGGCCAACCACTCATGCAGTGCCTTCGCATCCCTGTGCCAGGCTTCCGCGGCGTCCCTCGTCGCCCTGTCGAAGGCGATCTGCGCTTTGCGGACCTCGGCTGCGCCCGCCTGCGGCTCCACCGCGAGTCGGCCGCTGACCTGCAGTGCATCCTTCAGCGTCTTGTGCAGCACATTATCGGGCGACTTGAAGGTGGCGACGAACCACTTGACGTAGGTCGGCGAGCGCGTGCCGACGCGGCGGCGCCAGAAATCGGCCGCGATCTCGCCGCGCAGCGAATCCTCGTTCTCGCTCTGCTCGCTCGCGAACGCCGCGCCGGCCTCGAAGGCATTGTCGGCCAGCACGCGCCGGCAGAACCCGTGGATGGTGAACACGGCCTTTTCATCGAAGGCGGCGAGGGCGGCAGTGATTCGCTTCTTGACTGCCCCGTCATTGTCAACAAGTTCGAACAGTTCGGAGCGAAAGTCGTCACGCTTCTCCGGATGATCGAGTTGCCTCGCGGTCGCTTCGAGTTCGCGGCGAATGCGCACCGACAACTCGCCCGTGGCCGCGCGCGTGTAGGTGACGGCAAGAATCTGTTCGGCCCTGAAGCCGGCGACGAGCAGCGCCCGCAAATAAAGCCGCACGAGGAGTGTCGTCTTGCCGGTGCCGGCGCTCGCCTCGACGAGCGACAGCCCGGCGAGCGGCAAACGCAACGGATCCGCCGGTTTCATTCGCCCGCCTCCGCCTGCACGACGGGTTCGAACACGTCCCGCGCAAGCCGCGTGAATTCCGCACCGAAAGGCTCTTCCCGACCGCGGAACAACAGCGCAAAGCCGTCGGCGCCGCGAATGAAGGTTCTTTCATCCCCGTCCCGCCAGCGCTGCCATCTGGCGCGCACACCGGCAAGCGCCCGGCGGGGATCGGGCAACTCGTTTTTTCTGCCTTTTCCCTTCTTCTCGTAGAGCTCGAACGAAAGATCCGGAAGAAACGGCAACGCCTCGTACTCGCTTCTCGCGTACAACTCACACAGCGCGCGCAACCGTTCGGCGGCATCGGTGACCGGCGCCAGGTGCAGGCTGTCCGCCCTGCCCCTGCCGGTTGCGAAAAAGCGGCTGTGGACCCTCTCGCCGCCGGCCGCGAGGGCGAGATGTTGGATCCACAACGCGAGCCGATCGGCGGGGCGCAGCGCGCCGGCCCGGGCCTGCACGAGACCGGCGGCCGGGTAAAGCCCGGCAATGGTGCCGACGAGTCGCCAGTCGCCGAGCGACAGATTGACGTCGCGCGATTCGCCGGCCCGGCGCTCCGTGCAGTCGAACACGGCCCGTGCGACGGTTTCCACTTCCGCCGCGCAGTCGCGAAAAACGATGCGGCCGACCTCGCCCGGCGGCAACCATCCGCGTGCCGCGAAGTCCGGCAGTGAGGATTCGGGATCGAACCCGTCGCCCGCCGCCAGCCAGCGGGCGAGCAACTCGTCCTTGACCCGCCACGCTTCCAGGCCGTCGAGCACGAAGGGTTCATCATCCGTGGAAGCCACATCCTCGCGCGCGGCGCTCATGCCGAGTGCCTCGAGGTAGCGCCGCGAGGGGCTCTCGAGGCCGCGGATCAGGTCGGCCAGTTCGATGACCGCGGCGCCGGTTTCGGGGATCACCGCCCGTGAGAGCCGTACGGCAAACGCGCCCGGCGCAGCATCGGGGCGCGGTGGGTTCAGCCATTCTCTGGCGTAGCTTGCCTGGTAACGCGAGTCAGGATTTGCTTCGTACTTGACGGAGAAGGGCTGCAACGGATGCTCGAGAACCACGCGCTCTCGATCCGTGCCCATGCGCTCGATCACGTCGAGCAACAGGTTGACGACCACCGAAGCCGGCAGATCCGTGTTGTCGCGTTCGCTGCGGCCGATATAGCTCAGGTGGAAGGCTCCGCGCGCGGAAAGCAGCGCCTCCAGAAAGAGCGCGCGATCTTCGCCATGGCGGGCACGGTCCCCGCGCCGCGGGTGCGCCGCGATCAGATCGAAACCCGGCGCGCGGCCGCGGCGCGGAAAGTCCGCCTCGCTCATGCCGAGGAGCCAGACAAACTTCGCCGGGATGCTCCGCATCGGCGCGAGGGCACAGAACGTAACGCGCCCGGAGAGAAACGGCCGCGGATGACGCGGCACGGCGAGGCGCGCGGCCAGTGCGGCCCGGATGACGGTGCGCGGCACGACCGTTTCGAAATCGGCGAGGCCGGCCTGCGCGGCGAGTTCGGCAACCATCTGGCGCAACAGCGCCACGGCGGCCTGCTCATCGTCCGTCTCGGGCAGAAAGAGGTTCAGCAGTTCCCGGATCGCGACGGTCCATTCCGCCATCGGCCGGGGGGCGGTCAGACGGTTGCGCCACAGATCGAGTTGCGCGGCGAACGCGGACAACGGTCCGAGCGCGCGCGCCGCCTGGCCCTCGAGCCCGCTCCAGGGGGCGATGCCGTGCCAGAGGGCACCGTCCTCCGGCGCCAGTGCGTAGCCGGCGAGAAGGCGGTCGAGCCCGAAGCGCCAGCTGAACAGGGCGTCGGCGGGAAGCGCGAGTTCGGCGCGGTGCGCGCTGTCCCAGCCCCAGCGAATACCCGCCTCGCGGGTCCAGCGATGCACGGCATCGAGCCCGTCGTCGTCGAGTTCATAACGGCGCGCCACGGCCGGCAGGTCGAGCAGCCCCAGCACCTCGCTCGCCTTGAGCCGCGAGTCGGGGAGATCGAGCAGTGTGAACAACGCCTCGACGAGCGGATGCGCGGTGCGGGCGCTGCGCTCGACCAGGCTCCAGGGAATGTGGCGCTCGGCGGGCGCGGCGTCGAATACGGCGTTCACGTGATCGGCGTAGTCGTCCATGTTCGGTGCCATCACCAGGATGTCTTCGGGGCCCAGGTCGGGATCGGCCTCGAAGGCGGCGAGCAGGGCGTCGTGCAGGACTTCCACCTCGCGCCGGCGACTGTGGCAGACGTGCACCAGCAGCGAGTCATCGCCCGTTACCGGTGCCGGCTGCGGTTCGGCCAGCTCCAGCACATCGGCCTGCAACCGCGCGAGCAGGCTCCCGCCTTCCGGCTGCGCGAAGTGCTCCGCGGTGACGACTTCGCCCTCCAGCCCGTTCAACAACTCGATGAAATCGCGGCCCTGGCCACCGAGGGCGGCGAGAAGCGGCTGGCCGCTCGTCGCATATTCGGCCCGTTCGGGTCGCGTCAGTTGCCAGCACGCCAGCCGCGCCTCGGACTCGATATCGCCCCAGTACGCACGGGACGGGTTGGGGACATAAAGCCTGACCTCGCGGGTCTGCGCCAACGCGGCCAGCAACCGAAGATACATCGAGGGCAGGGCGGAAATCCCGAAGACCGAAACGCGCGCCGGCAGCGACCCCTCCGGCAGCGCGCCGGCGTGTTCGAAAAAATCGCGGTACAACCGCGCCGGGTTCGGCGCCGCCGCAGCCGCAATCCGCCGCCACAGCGCCGCCTGCCACGCGGCATCGCTTTGCGACTCGCCCGCTTCCCAGTCGAGAATCCACTCCGGCCGGTAAATCTGGTACTGCTCGAAGACGCCCGCCAGCGCCTCGGCCAACTCGAAGCGACTGAGTTCATCGCCGGCGCGAAGATAGTCGACCACCTCCGCCGGCTGGCCGGGCTCGCCGAGCGCCGCGTACAGCCGCCAGACGAGTGGCCCGCGATCGAGCGGCGAGCTGCGCGGCAGATCGGGATCGCGGGCTCGCAGCATGCGCCAGACGAAGGCCGCCGGCTGCTGAAACTCGAGATTCGCGGCGATGCCGAGGCGCTCGGCCAGCGCCCGCTTCAGCCACTCGTCCATCCCGACGTGGCCGATGACGATCGTCTCCGGTTCCAACGGCGCAGCCGGCGGCGCGACCGCCAACGTCGCCGCCAGCGCATCCGCCAGCCCCTCGATCCGATTGCCGAAATGGATCTGCAGCAAGACGAACTTGACCTCCGGGCATCCTCAAGCCCGACATGGTAGCCCGAGCCCGAGCGCAAAACCCGCCATAAGAACGTGACCGGCCTCCGGGCCCCTTGCCGCCGGAGGCATGCTGCGCGAGAATGGAACTTCCATCCTCCCGGAGCGCCGCTCATGCGCAACCGAATTCTTCCGGCGACCCTGGCCGCCGCCGCACTCGCCCTGCTCGCCGTTCCACTCGCGCAGGCGGCGGGCAACTCAAACATACCCGCTAACCCGACTCTGCAGCAGGTCGTCAACGGAAGCTGGCGCACGCCGGCCTTCGTCAAGCGCGATAAATACCGCCACCCGCTGCGGGTGCTCGAATTCTTCGGCATCCGACCCGACATGACGGTGGTGGAACTCGAGCCCGCCGGCGGCTGGTGGACCGAAGTGCTCGCGCCCTACCTCAAGGCGAAGGGACATCTCGTCGAGACGGTGCCGCCCGCGGGCAGCAAGGGCTTCATGGGCCGGATGCGCGAACGCTTCCTCGCCAAGCTCAAGGCGAGCCCCGACCTGTACTCGAAGGTGACGACGGTGCCCTTCGCGCCGCCGAAGACCGTGAAGCTCGGCCCGCCGGACTCCGCCGACCTGGTCATCACCTTCCGCAACCTGCACGACTGGGTGAATGCCGACGACGGCTCAGCCAAGGCGGTGTTCGCCGCGGCCTACCAGGTGCTCAAGCCCGGCGGTGTGTTCGGTGTCACCGACCATCGCGCGCTGCCCTTTGCCAACGGCCGGGAAAGCTCGAAAAAGCTCCATCGCCTGCCTGAGGATTTCGTGATCGAGATGGGGCTCGACGCGGGCTTCCAACTGGCGGGTGTCTCCGAGGTCAACGCGAACCCGAAGGATCCGATGACGATCAACATTCATCACCTGCCGCCCGACCTCGCCCATGACACGCCGGCCGAGAAGAAGAAGTATCTCGCGATCGGCGAAAGCGATGTATTCGTGATGAAGTTCGTCAAGCCCCAAACCGCAGCCCCGCTTTCGGGTTCGGCCGGAGGGACGGACAACCGCCGGAACTGATCCGAAGCAACCGCTGCTCCCGGCACATCCGTGCCGGCTCGTGACGGAAGGGTATGGTCGACGGTTACACGGCGCCGGTTACACTGGCGAGTAATTTCCTTCATGCCAGACAGGCCACGCCATAGACGTTCTGATCCTGATCGTCTCGCTGATCGTCATCCTGTTCGGAAGCGAGATCTTCACCAATGCCCTGGAACATCTGGGCGAACGCTTCGGCCTGTCCACCGGCGTCACGGGCTCGGTTCTCGCCGCCGTCGGCACGGCGCTTCCCGAGACAATTGTGCCGATCGTCGCCATCGCGACCGCACATGGCGGCAATACCGGACACGAAATCGGGGTCGGCGCCATTCTCGGCGCTCCTCTCCTGCTCTCCACCCTGGCGTTCTTCCTGATCGGCTTGATGGCACTCGGGCGGCGCGGGCCACGCAGCGCGATCGCCCCCGAACCAACCGGTTTCGCCCGCGATCTGCACTTTTTCATTGCCGCCTTCGTTCTCGCCATCGGTGCGCTTTACGTGCCGGGGCACTGGACGCGTGTGCCGATCGCGGCGGTTCTGGTCATTCTTTATATCGTCTATCTCGTCCGCACGATCCGGGCGTCCGACGCGCTGGTTGCCGCGGGCCACGGCACCGAAGCGGCGGGCCGGCTTTACGCGGGCATCATCCGTCTGCCCGAGAACCGCTTCGTCATGCTCGTGCAGCTTGTCGCCGGGTTGCTGCTCATCATCGGCGGGGCTCGCGCCTTCGTGATCGGGATAACGAACATATCGGTCGCGCTGGGCCTCAGCCCGTTGTTCCTGTCGCTCGCGATCGTGCCCTTCGCAACCGAAATGCCGGAGAAACTCAACAGCCTGATCTGGATTTACCGCCGGAAAGACACTCTCGCGGTCGGCAACATCAGCGGGGCAATGGTATTCCAGTCCACGCTCCTGCCCGCCATCGGCATTCTCGGGACGCCCTGGCGTTCGAGTTTCGACGTGGCCGTCGCGATGGGCATCACACTCGCCACCGGCGTCTGGCTCCTGATCCTCTCGCACCTCAAACGCCTTCCGGCCTGGACGCTCATGCTCAACGGCGCGGCCTACGCCATCTACTTCATTCTGCTGTTCACCTTCGGGCGCTGATCCATCCGAACGCGGGAAACAGCGGCAACGCCCTGTGGCCTTCTCGCGGTGGAGGCCTGCGCGCCCCGCTCGACTTCCGTCAGAGGGAAGGAACGTGGCAGAGCCGTCAAAAGGGCCTCAGGAGTGCGAGTACACTTGGCGAGAGCACCATTCGCAGCACCGGCTCCCCGATTGACGTTCTGATCCTGATCGTCTCGCTTGCGGTAATCCTCGCCGGGAGCGAGCTGTTCACCAACGCGCTGGAGCACCTGGGCGAGCGCCTCGGGCTCTCCACCGGCGTGACCGGCTCCATTCTTGCCGCCGTCGGCACGGCGCTCCCCGAAACGGTGGTGCCGATCGTCGCGATCATCGGCGCGGCCAGCGGCGGGCGGGAAGTCGGTCACGAAATCGGCGTCGGAGCGATCCTCGGCGCGCCGCTCATGCTCTCGACCCTCGCGTTCTTCCTCGTCGGGGCAATGGCACTCGCCCGCCGCGGCACCGGCGGCGCGATCGAGCCCGAGCGCACCGGCTTTCGTCGCGACCTGCATTGTTTCATCGCCGCCTTCGCGCTGGCAATCGGCGCCCTCTACATCCCCGCTTACTGGGCGCGGATTCTCGCCGCCAGCGTGCTGGTACTGCTCTACGCCGCCTACCTCTGGCGCACCATCAGGGCTTCGGAGGCAATGGTGGCCGCCGGCCATGGCACCGAGGCCACGAGCCGGCTTTACGCGGGTTACCTGCGTCTGCCCGAACATCCGCTCGTCATGGCCGTGCAACTCCTCGTGGCGCTCGCGCTCATCATCGGCGGCGCGCATGCCTTCGTTGACGCCGTGACCGACATTTCGCTGGCCATCGGTTTAAGTCCGCTTTTCCTCGCGCTAGCAATCGTGCCGTTTGCGACCGAGATGCCTGAGAAATTGAACAGTCTGATCTGGATTTACCGCGGCCGCGACACGCTCGCGGTCGGAAACGTGACTGGCGCCATGGTGTTCCAATCCTCGCTCGTACCCGCCATCGGCATCCTGTTCACGCCCTGGCGCTCGAGCTTCGACGTGGACCTAGCCATGGGCATCACCTTCGCCGCCGGCATCTGGCTCCTCATTCTCTCGCGCATGAAGCGCCTGCCCGCGCTCGCCCTGATGGCGAACGGTGCAGCCTACGCCATCTACTTCATTCTCCTCTTCACCTTCGGCCGCTAGCTAGCCGGTAGGTTGGGTTGAACGCAGTGAAACCCAGCCTACTCGTTTTTCAAACGATGATGCGGGCAGCCGGATTAAATAATCCAATAACAAACCAGACTGCGTACGCGATCCAGGTCAACATGACATACAACTTGATCTGCTCGGCGTTCCAGAATGGAACGTAGATCCAGGAGATGAAGAACAGGGACTTCCAGCCTTCCATCCATTCGGCTCCTCCCCAACGCATGGTCCACAGCATGAACAGGGTGTAGCAGGCAAAGGCAGCGAGTCACCAGAGTAAGCTCACGGTGGACATTGACTGAATGCCTCCCTATCAGTGAGCGCTTACATGTGGGTCGCGCTGCTGAGCGGGCGCTGCTTCTCGCGCAGGCTGCGGAAGGGTACGCCGGGGTTCCACTCGGGCCAGGCTTTGCTGTCCGCCAAATCCAAACCGAGGCGGAACAGGGTGCGAACCTGCTGCACCAAACCGGATAAATCCCAGTCGGGATTGTATTCGTCGGCCGGCTTGTGGTAGTGATGCGCGAAGTAATCCGCCCACTTCTTGGCGCCCCAGTCCGCCGGCTTGCCGACGTAGTCGTCGCCGCTCGCCGTGACGACGCCGGGCACGCCGCGCTTGACGAACTCCAGCAGATCCGTGCGGTAAAACATGCCCGTTTCCGGATGCGGATAAGGCTTCAAGGTCATGCCTTCGTCCCGCGCCGCCGCCGCGAGCCACGCATCCAGTTGCGACTTGCCGTAACCAATTTCGGTCAGGTCGCGCGTCTTGCCGTACACGTTCATGATGTCCATGTTGATGTCGGCGACGGTGTCGGCGAGCGGCACAACGGGGTGCTCGGCATAGTATTCGGCACCTAGAAGGCCCTGTTCCTCCGAGGTGGTGGAGAGGAAAATGAGCGTGCGCTCGGGACGCGGCTTCACCAGCGTGAACGCCTTCGCCAATGCGAGCAGCGAACTGCTTCCGGAGGCGTTGTCCACCGCACCGTTGAAAATGTTGTCGCCTTTGAGATTCGAATTGGTGCCGAGATGATCCCAGTGCGCGCTGTAGACGATCGCCTGATCCGGATGCTTGCGTCCGGGAAGCATGGCAATGACGTTGTGCGATTTCTTGTGTGCGATCGTGCTATGCAGCGTGACCGACAGTTTGAGCCCGAGCGGCACGGCCTTGAAGCCGGGTCTCTCGGCGGCCGCCTTGAGCTTCGCGAAATCGAGCCCCGCCTGCTTGAACAGTTTCACCGCGGCCGCGTGCGTGATCCAGCCTTCGATGCCCGCGCGGCCCATGTCCTTGTCCTTGCGCGTGATCTCGAACTGATGTCCGCTCCAGGAATTGCGCACCACGCCCCAGCCATAGCCCGCCGGGCCGGTCTGGTGCACGACGAGCACGGCCGCGGCGTGCTGGCGCGCCGCCTCTTCATACTTGTAGGTCCAACGCCCGTAATAAGTCATGTGCTTGCCGTGGAAAAGTTTCGGATCGTAGTAGCCGGGATCGTTGACGAGCACGACGATGGTTTTGCCCTTGACGTTGACGCCCTTGAAATCGTTCCAGTGAAATTCGGGCGCATCGATGCCGAAGCCGGCGAAAACAATCGGACTGTTCTTGATTGTGACCGTCTTCTGCTCGCGCTTGGTAGCCGCGACCTCGTCGGCAAGATACTTGAGCACCGTCGTTTCGCCGTGACCCGTGATCGTGAAGTTCGCAGACTTCGCCGTGATCTCGGTGAGCGGCACGGTCTGGAAATACTTCCCGTGCCAACCCGGTTCGAGACCGAAGGATTTGAACTTCGCGCGCATGTAGTGAATGGTCTTCACGCCACCGGGCGTCGTCGGCGCGCGCCCGCCATAGGCATTCGAAGACAAAATCTTGATCGGCGCGGCAAGTTCCGATACCGTGATACTCGCGAGGGCGCTCGCGGGCGCGGGCGCGGAGGCGACATTCGGCGCCGTTGCGGCGAGGGCGGGCGCGGCAAGGGCGAGCGAAGCAAAAGCGACGGCGACACGCATGCTGACTCCATGGCTGAGGGCAGGGCTAGAACTTAGCACATTTCCGCGGCAAATGTGTCGGACAGGGTGATCAAGACAGGCAATGCGTTAAAATAAGTGCACCGCAAACAGGAATGGATGCCCCCGTGCATGGCCACGCGAGGCATGAAAGCGTGCATGAATCCAGAACGCACGCGCATTCGCAGACAGGAGTCACAATCGCTAAACCCGGCAACTGGATCGTACTGAAATTCGGCGGTACCAGCGTCGCCTCACCCGAGCGCTGGGTGACCATCGCCGACATCATCGCCGAACGGCGCAAGGCGGGCCACCGTGTTCTGGTCGTCTGTTCGGCACTCTCGGGCATCTCGAATCTTCTGGAACGGCTGCTCGCCGAAATCGAGCGCGGCGAGTCCACCGACAGAACCCTCGCGCTGTTCCGCAAGCGTCACCGCGACCTGTGCAAACGGATGGGGGTGGCATCGAAAACCGTCAAACCGTGGTTCACCTCGCTGTCGAGGTTGGTTCAAGGCATCGCCATGATCGGTCTCCTGACCGACGAGCTGCGCGCCCGGATCATGGCCCACGGCGAACTGCTTTCGACTACTATCGGCCAGGCCTGGCTCGAGGGGCAGGGCGTCGAGGCCGCCTGGCGCGACGCCCGCGATCTGTTGACTCCGCTGCCGACGCCAATCGAGGCGATGCAGAGCCGGCGCTATCTTTCCGCCGTGTGCAGCAGCGAGCGCAACGAGGAGTTGATCGCCGAACTCGACGGCGGCGCGCCGACGGTGATCACCCAGGGCTTCATCGCGCGTGACGAGTACGGGCGCACGGTGCTGCTCGGGCGCGGCGGCTCGGACACTTCGGGCGCCTACTTCGCGGCGCAGCTCAGGGCCGAGCGGCTCGAAATCTGGACCGATGTGCCGGGCATGTTCACGGCCAACCCCAAGGACCGCCCCGATGCGCGCCTGCTCCGCCTGATCGGCTACGAGGAGGCGCAGGTCATGGTCGCGACGGGCGCGCGCGTGCTGCATCCGCGTTGCATCCGTCCGGTGGCCGAGGCGGACATTCCGCTTCACATCCGCTGCACGCTGGCCCCGAAGATGGAAGGCACGGTCATCTCCTCGGAACCCAACTACGATCAGCCGCGGGTGAAGGCGCTCTCGACCCGGCACAAGCTGTACCTGATCCGGCTGTACTGCCCCGGCAACTGGCACATCGCGGGCCTGCTTGCCGAGGTCACCAACGTATTCAAGCGCCACGGCCTCTCGATAGACCTCATCGCCAACTCGCCGCAGCACGTCACGCTGACGATGGACCCGGCGGTCACGCCGCTCGGGCCGATCGAGGAGGAGAATCTGCGCCGGGATCTCTCCGAATACGGCGAACTGGAATTCCACCAGAAGGCGGGCTCGGTAAGCCTTGTCGGCTCGCAGATCACGACCGTCATCGATCAACTCGCGGACGGGCTGAGCGGGATATCGGGAAGCAACATCCACATGGTCAACCAGGCGAGTTCCCGCGACGGGCTCTCGTTCGTCATGGATCCCGACGATGTGGATCGTGTACTGAATCCGCTCCACGACTGGCTCCTCACCGGCCCGCTCCCCGAAAACACCTTCGGACCGAGCTGGGAAGAACTCGCGAAACAGTTTCCCTGACCGCCCGGCGCAAGGGCGGAATGAAACAGGGTTTCCTTAAAACCTGAGCCACAACCAGACGAACCCGCCGACCACGACGAAAAACGGCAACGACCAGGCGTGGAAAGCGAGGTAACTCCCGCGCTGGCGCCCTAGACGCAACGCAATCAAATTGGCGAAGGAGGCGACGACGGTACCGAAGGCGCCGACGTTAACGGCCCATCCCAGGACCGCCCAGTCCGATGTGTGGCGCGCGAGAAGAATGGCCGTCGGCGTATCGCTGATGAATTGCGACACGAGGGCGCCGGTGACATACAGCGTTTCCGGGTCGGCGAGCGCGATGCCGCGCAGAAAGTCGTAACGCGCGATCAGGCCCATGTCCACGAACATGAGCACAAAGACCGCGAGAAGCGGCCAGTCAAGCCGGCGCAGCAGGCGCGGAAAAGCGAACAGGAACACAACTGCCACCAGAAACAGGGCGGCGGCATTGAAGTGCAGATCCGTCAATACAAGAAACGGTGCGAACAGAAGCGCCGAGGTCACGAGCAGAGGCCTGTGCAGGGGCACGGGGCGGGATGGTGCACGCGTCACGAACCGACGCGCCGGAAAGGCCGCGACCGTGAGGATGATCAGGCAGAACAGGACGATCAGAAAAGGCTCGAATTGCTGCACCACGAACGTCTCGAAGTTCATCCGCGAGTGCTGCCACAAAAAAATGTTGCGGGGGTTGCCGATCGGGCTCAGGAACGAACCCGCATTGACCGCCAGGGCCTCGAAAATCACGAGGCGTCGCGTCGGCAAACGGACAAACGCCGCGAGGCCGAGCGTCAGCGGCACCACGACAAAAAGCGTGATGTCGTTGGTGACCACCATGGCGCAGAGTGCCGAGCCGGCGACCAGAAACAGGGCGAGTTGGCGCTCGGTTGAAAGGCGGCGGACGATCGCATGGCCAGCGCGGTGCAGCCAGCCGCTGCGCTCGATTCCCTTGACGAGAATCATGAGCCCGAGAAGCGTGGCAATGGTCGGCCAGTCGACCAGCGTGAAGTAGTCGGTTACCTTCGGCGGCGCGAGCAGGGTCAACACCACCAGCGCCGCCACGAATACCCACAAAAGGTAATCCCGGCGCAGCGAGTAATATG
The DNA here is from genome assembly GCA_964554305.1 of uncultured Gammaproteobacteria bacterium. Classification (GTDB taxonomy): domain Bacteria; phylum Pseudomonadota; class Gammaproteobacteria; order JAKDMP01; family JAKDMP01; genus JAKDMP01. The sequence continues at coordinate 10,488 of CAZKOE010000005.1, read as the reverse complement.
GCAATAAGGAGGAGTCAGCCGTCCGGACGACCCTGTTGTGATTGCGCTCTATGGTCGGGTCTCAATGATGCGAAGAAATTCGTAACGGGATGCATCGCCAGGAGCGGCCACCCCGACCGCGATAAATGACATATATCGCGGTGGAGATCGCCGCTCCTGCACGTGGGCAAAGACGTCTGAACACGCCCTCAGGAACCGGCTGGACAGCCGGAAGGCGACAACTCAAAGCTCGCGGAAACTTCCGCCTGAGTCGTGATCTCGCCGGGCTCGTAGCCGCCCGACTCGCTCTTGGGAGCGGCCGCGCTCATGGCCATCATGCGCGACATCGGGCGCACATTGCCACCCACCGACACATTGATCGCCGGACCGAGCTTGACGCCGAGTTTCTGCGCAACCAACTGCGCATTGTGTTTCGCGTCGAGGACCGCCTTGCCGAGCGCTTCGTCGGTCATCGCCTGCGGGTCGGAAGGCTTGGCCTCGATGTTCGTGATGCGGTTCACGCCCGCCTTGATGAGCCCCTCGACCAGCGCCGCGTAGTGCGCGGGGTCGCGCAGAGTCAAGGTAATGTCGCGGGTGACCTCAAACACCTGCGGCTCGCCGGGTTTCGCCTTGAGATTGTAAACCGGCGAAATCGAAACGTTCGTGCTGCGGATATCCTTATCGGCGAGGCCTGCCTTGCGCGCGGCCTTGACCGCCGCCGCGGCCGATTTGTCGACCGCCGCATGGGCGGCGCGAACGTCGGTGTTGCGATGGGAAATGCCGATGTGGAAAACATACAGGCCGGGGACGGCTCGGGCCTTGCCGTGACCGTTCACGCTCACGCTGCGGGGCGTGCAATTGTTGGCGGCGAGGGCAAAGGGCGCTGCGGCAAGCCCCGCCGCGCACAGAGCCAGGGCCAGGGTGGTGTGGATTCGGTTCATCTCGAAACTCCGGGGTGAATGACCTGTCCATGATGCCACGTTCTCCGCGTTTTGTCGCGAGGCCCGCAGGGCACTGGCTTTCGGGCGCCTTGGAGGTTATCCTGAGCGCGTGGGAAACATCTCTGCCGGGATCACCGCCGACTCGGATCTGCGCGCGCTCGCCGAGCGGGCGCAGCGCTGCGTACAGTCCGGCGCCATGGCCGAGGCAGGCGCACTTTACGCGCAAGTTCTCGCGCGCGCTCCCGACCATCCTGAGGCGCTCGGCTTTCTGGGCACGCAAGCGCTCACCGCAGGGCACGCGCAGGAGAGCATCGCACTTCTTCGCCACGCGCTTCAGGCGGCTCCGAACGACGCGACGCTTTGGAACAAGCTCGCGCTCGCCCAATGCGCCGACAATGCCTTCGATGAGGCACTCGCGTCCTTCGACGAAGCGCTCGCGCGCCGCGCTGCGTTTCCGCTGGCAAGACTGAACAAGGGCGCGGTGCTTGAGAAGCTCGGGCGTGAAGAGGAGGCGATCACGGCCTACCTCGTCGCCCTGACCCAGGCGGACGAGGCGCAACTATGGCAACAACGCGGCGGGCTGCCGCCGCGGGCCGGCGCCCTGCTGCAACGGGCCAGGGCGGTGACGGAGGCGGCGCGCAAACGCTGGATCGTACAGGCGCTCGAACCCCTTCGCTCGGCACACGGAAACAAGGCACTCGCGCGTGTGGACCGTTGCCTCGAATCGCATTTCAGTGCCGCGCCGGCGCGCCCGTCACATCCGCGCCAGCATCCGACCTTTCTCTACTTTCCCGGCATACCTTCGCGCGGCTGGTTCGACCGCGCCGACTTCCCCTGGCTCGAAAGGATCGAACGGCATACAAGCGAAATTCGCCAAGAGCTGATCGCGGTACTGGGCGGCGACGAAGGCTTCCGCCCCTTCGTGGAAATCCCCAGGGATTATCCGGGCGCCGCGCACTGGCGGGCGGTCAACCAATCGCCCAACTGGAACGCGTTCTTCTTCTACCGCGACGGCGAGCGTTTCGAGGACAATTGCCGCCGCTGCCCGGTAACCGCCGCCGCCCTCGATTCGATGCCCATCTCGCGCGTCGCCGAGCACTCGCCCGAGGCCTTCTTCTCGGTGCTCAAGCCCGGCGTGCATATTCCGGTGCACACGGGCGTGGTGAACATTCGCCTCGTGACGCATCTGCCGCTCGTCATCCCGCCCCATTGCGGCATCCGCGTCGGCGGCGAGACGCGAGGCTGGAACGAGGGCGAGTGCGTCATCTTCGACGACACCTTCGAGCACGAGGCCTGGAACGGGAGCAATGTAACCCGGGTCGTGCTCATCTTCGACATCTGGAACCCCTACCTCACCGCCATCGAGCAGAAAGCCATGCGCACCGTCATTGAGGGCTTCAGCAACTTCCGCCACGCCCACGGCGACTGAAGCCGCCGAACTTGCGCGTGCCCCGGCGCTCGCCTATCGTCACTCCCAGAGATGCAATGCGGATGCCCGGACGCCGCGCCCGCAACGAGACTGCCTCAGGTCAGGTGGCGTTGCCGGCCCTCGCCACGCCCTTCTCCGGGGCGGTGAAGAAGGCGATGCACTGGAGCAACTCTCCGATCCAACTGAGGATGAATCCGATGCCGATAATGGCGAGAATCGCACCTATGAACATCAACAGACCGCCAATCTTGAACAGACCCACGCCCGTTCCATCGGTCAAGCCCCGCGAAGCCCGGTACCAGAACCAGGCGGCGACGATGAACAGAATCCAACCGACGAAGCCACCGATGAGGGCGCCGGCACCGAGCGTGGCAACGTCGTAGGTGTCGGAAGCCATCATGGCCTCGAGGCCGGCGCCAAGCAGGAAGACCATCAGGATCATCGCGACGATGTAGAGCACGACGGCGATAATGATGTCGTTCTTGACTTGCGGCTGGCCCGTCTCGTTTCCGCCGCGAACGAAGGCGATGAGCACACAGATCGTTGCGATCAGCGAGACAACGCTGATCGGGCCGTAAAAAGAGCCCCATACGGCGAAAACGACCATGCACAGGTAGGCAATGCCGCCCAGAAGCTTGGTGGACTGCTCCATGATTTGAACTCCCCGAACGTTGACAAAAAAGCTGCCGGTCCGCTCGAATATACCCCAGAAAGCGCGCGCTTGCAATAGCCGCGATACCGGGCGGGTTCAGGCGACGATTTCGATCTTGTAATCCTCGCCCTGCCAGGCGCCGGACTCGCGCCAGCGGAAGGTCATTTCGAGCGTCGAGCCGGGCGCAAGCTTCGCAACCGGAAGATCGGCCAGGTGCATGCCGAGGCCCGCCGGGCGGGTGTCGGTGTCGCGAATTTTCTTCCAGCCGTTCACGCCCCAGTGCACGCTGGCCGCCGCCGGCAACAAGACGCGCAGCTTGTGCCCGGTGCGCAGGGTTTGCGGGCGGCAGTTGAAGGCCCAGATGCGCCAATCCACCTGCGGGCGCCGGCCGCGATAGCGCTCCCAGACCCGCGGCGGGCGATCGCAGGGCGCGCCCCGGGCGCGACTCACGGCAAGCTTGATGAACTCGCCGTGCGCCCAGACGAGCGGCATGGCCGAACCGGTCGGCTTGCCGGGATAAAGCCCGCGCTCGGGAATCGGCTCGCCGTCCCAGACCTGCTCGGGAATCATCCCGCCCTTACTCGTCATCGCCGCCATCGCCTCGAGGTAGGGCAGGGGATCTTCGCCCGCCGCGAGGGCGTAGTGGCCACGCTCGCCGGTGAGCAACGGCCAGCCGCGCCCGTGCCCGGTCCCGTCGAAGGGGCGCCCGTCCCGGTGCTCACCGTAGCCGTCGTGGTTGTAGCGGTGCCAGACCGGCCCGCTCGGCGTGTCGGTCTTGAGCAGCTTGTCTATCGCCGTGACGCTGGCGACGATTTCGGGAGCATCGGCGCGGCGCAGACCATAGCGGACGAGCTGCAGGAAATCGGTCGCGAGCTGTTCGTCGGCTTCGAGTTGGTTGTGGTAGCTGCGATTCTTGACCAGCACGATATCGCGCATCGCATCCTCGCGGGTGAGTACCTCGGGCGGCGCGATGCGCAAGTAGAAGCCGGGCACGCCGAGCTCGCGGGCAAGCGTGGAGTTCTCCGCCAAGGTCCAGGTCCAATCTTCGATTTTGGAGTTCCAGGAATCGGCGAGCATGAGCGCGAAGTCACGCTCCCGGGGTTCGAGGAACTGCGCGCCTTCGATGAGCGCCGCGATCTCGATCGCGAGCGTGAAGCAGTTGACGCCGGCGTCCTCTTCCCAGCGATCCTGCGAGGTGGCGGGGCCGTTTGCCGCGACAAAAGACAGGGCGCGGCGAACCATGCCCGCGACCGGAATGCCGCCAAGTTCCCCGGCGTCGGCCAGCATCCCGGCGAGCAGCACCGGAAAGGCCGTCTCGTCCAACTGCACGCCGCTCCAGAAGGGCTTTCCACCCAGCCACTGGTTCTGCAACCAGTGACCGTCGGCCTGCTGGGTCGCCATGAGATAGCGCAGCACATCGCGGGCATCGTCACAGGCCCCGCTCGCGGCGAGCGCCCCCGCGCTCTCCACCAGATCGCGCGCCCACACCAGGTGATAACCGCCGCGGCTGGTGCTCGTTTCACCCCAGGGCACGGCGAGGCTCGCGACCATCGCGCCGCGGAAGGTCCGGTCGCCGTGGGTGCGCAGCACCAGCGCCGAGCGGAGGAAACTGCGCTTGAGCTTTGCGGGCAGGTCCGGCACCACAACCGTTTCGCTCCACCGCTTCCAGGCCGCGATCTGCGCCCGCCAGGCGTCCTCGAAATCGCGGGCCAGGCTCGCCGCGGCCTGCGTCGAGGCCGACTCCTTGCTCACGCCCATGCCCAAGGCCAGTGTCGCCCGCGGTGGCAATTCGCCCATGAGCGCGACCTCGCCCGTGGCGCGCCCGTACTCCCAGCTCATGCGCCCGTTGCGATCGAAGTCCTGCCAGCCGTCGCTCGCGCCGACGCAACCCGCCGAAAGCCGGCCAAACGCATCGTTGCCCTTGGCATCACGGGCGACAAGCGCGACGGCGCAGGGAGCGGCCTCCGCCCACAGGACACGCCGCCCTCGATCGTTCGTCACCGCCTCGCCGATGCAACGCTCGGTATCCCCGTAGGGTCGCGGGGCGAGCAGCGCATAAAGCCTGAGCTTCGGATCCTCGCTCTTGAGCTTGCAATCCAGCAACAGTACGTCGCGGTTCTGGTCGGGGACGACCCGCATCTGAAACTCGAAGCGCTCGTGATGATGCGTCACGATCACCGCCGGCGCAACATCGTGGCCGAGCTCCACCGTGTAGTTCCCGAGCCGGCGCAGTTCCACCCAGAAGCCGGCGTCATCCGCGACGATGAAGCCCAGATCCTTGATCTGGGGGATGTCAATGCGCGGAAAATACACCTCGGTCACGATCCCCTCGGCCAGCGTGAACCACAGGCGCGAAGAGCCGAGCGAAGTGCCGACGATGTCCTTTTGGGCCGGCGCCCAGGTGGGCAGGCCGTGCCAGTCTCTCGGTGCGTCCATCTACCTGTCTCCCGACGCCGCCAAATCGCGGCAGCGCATCATATAACAATCCGCGCGGAACTGCGGCGCCTTCGCTCCGACGGCGCCGGCGCGCGTCAGCTTCACACGCGATTATGAACCGCATTTTGGCCCAAGATGACGCCTTGAACCCTCTTGACCTGTGCTACACTGATCACGTGTTCTAAAAGATGGCGATTATGGCCAATTTGACCCTGAGCCTGAACAACGATGTCCTGCAACGGGCGCGCGAGGCGGCGCTGCGCGAGCACACTTCGGTCAACGCGCTGGTGCGCGAGTATCTGACTCGTTACGCTGATGCCAAGCAGCGCCGTCTCGAAGCCATTGATGTGCTCGACGAATTGGCGCGTCGCAGCCATTCCCGCAGCACCCGGAAATGGTCGCGAGACGAGTTGCACCGGCGCTGAAATGCGCGCTTTCATAGATACCAACCTGTGGGCGTACCGGCTCGATCAACGCGAGCCGGACAAGTCGGAGTGGATCGCCCAATGGCTGCGCCACATTGCCGAAGAGCACGAGGTCGTCATCAGTACGCAAGTACTGATCGAATTGCGGGCCGTGTTCACCTATAAACTCAAGCCGCCGCTCGCAGCGGAAGATACACGTGCCGCTCTCAATGCACTCGCGCGATTCGAAGTAATCGCCACCGATGCAAATTTGGTGCTCGATGCGCATGAACTGGCAATCGCCGAGCAACTGTCATGGTTCGACGCCTTGATCGCGGAAGCGGCAATCCGCACACACTGTGAGGTTCTCTACAGCGAAGACTTTGGCCACGGTCGCCGCTTCGGCGAGTTGACCGTGCGCAACCCGTTCCGCGATGCGAAAGCATCGAAGGCGTAAGCCGACGTAACGCAGTCTGTAGATTGGGCTGAGCAACACGAAGCCCAACGTCGTGCCTACAGTGGTGATGCGCTCGCGTTGGCGTTCATTGCGTTCAGCCCAACCTACACCGCTGCTCAGAAGGCATAGCGGCGACAGCGTGACGAAGTAGCCACGGAGGGGATAATCACAGCATGCCGATCAAACCAGAGATTACTTTAATTTGGAATGCAAGATCTCATGACACATGATTTTCGTGGCCTTTTCCTTATATTGCGCTTTCGGCTCAAACCCTATCTTGCGGCGTCTTTCGTCAAGGTTTTTCGGATCTCGGATGGGAAACGGTTCAAACTGTAGTTTACCCCCTTGGCCACGCAATGCCCCTGCGTCCCGTACAGCTGTTTTTTGCCTTCATGGTGCATGACGCGATCATACAGCTGGCCGTAGTAGGAAGCCGAAACTTCACCCGTCTTGACTAGGGGATCCGTTTCTTTAAGCACGCGCTTCTGGAACTCAAGGTCGGAATCCTGGTGTATAAACAAAACGAAAGCGGCATCGGAACCCGCCTTTCCCACTTTCGAGTAGGTCGGCCATCCATACTTCTTGACAAGCTTTTTCAAGACTTTGTTTTCTTTGTGCACGAAACTCTCAAGGGCCTTGAATTTTTCTTTATCAGATTTAGAAGACCCGAATTCTACTGCCTGGTCGTTTTCAAAAAGTTTTTTAATCGCTGTTCTGTAAGACGGATCAGAGTACCTTTCGCCCGAATCGCCAGTATTCGTCGGGCCAGCAATAGCTGTCCCTATTGCAAGCAACAACAACGCGAAAATTGAGGTTGCTCGCAACGCTCCGACCGGCAAACATGACCGTGCTTTCATTTTGTTTCCCTGACGTCACATAGGGAAAAACTGTTCGGGGCTCAGGCGGCGCGGCGGCGGTAGGTGCGGGCGACGTAGGCTTCGACGAGTTTCTCGAATTCGGCGGCGATGGTCTCGCCCTTGAGAGTCACCGTTTTCTTGCCGTCCTCGAAGACCGGGGCGACCGGCTTTTCGCCGGTGCCGGGCAGGCTGATCCCGATGTTCGCGTGCTTGCTCTCGCCGGGACCGTTCACGACGCAGCCCATGACGGCGACGTGCATCTCCTCCACGCCCTCGTACTCTCTTTTCCACGCCGGCATCCGCTCGCGCGTGTAGCTCTGGATGTCCTGCGCGAGCTTCTGGAAGAAGGTGGAGGTGGTGCGCCCGCAGCCGGGGCAGGCGGCAAGTATTCGACAACAATAACCCTTGCCGGAATTTCGAAGGGCAACGGCGCTATTTGCAACGGCTCGCCTAGACGCTGCGTCTGCTGATATTCGGTGACTTCGCTGCGGAACTTCACGGAGCACAACCGCCTTCAGTTGGGAACGTACTCGTAGTTCAGGCTTGGCAGGTACCGGCGTGGGTCATGTGCGAGCCGTTGCGCCAATTCCTTCGCTGATTCAATTTCCTGCTTCGAGAGGTCCGACTGCAACTTTTCGATTGAACCTGGCTTTTCCCTTAAAGCGCCTCCAAGTTCCAAACAGGTCTCGAATAAAGCCAGTGCCAGTCTGGGGCGATACGGGACAGGTGGTTCAGTAGAAAAGCCGTTTGGTGCGGCATAAACGTTTGCCAATGAACAAAAGGCGGCCGGATAACCCCGATGGGCGGCCCGCTGCCACCACACCAATGCAGCCCATACATCACCAGCCGAATAATACTCGCCCTCTTCCAGGGCCGTCCCCAACCACCACATCGCGGACGCCTTGCCAGCCTCAGCCGCGTTGGCAAGTTGGTTCATCTTCTTGCGGTGTGTGACGACTTCGGCCTGCCGGCCGTCCGCGGTAGAGGAACTTGGCGGCATCTCAGCGCCGGAAGAAGCATAATCGAGGAGAACACCAGCCATCTTCGCTGCAGCATCGACATCAATCTGTCCGTAACCATAAAGCGGACTCCAACTCCGTACGCTTGGTTGCCGCCGGGCTGTCTGCTCGAGGAGATGCGGTATTCTCAAAGCGGATATGCCCGCTGAAAGAAGCAGGGCTGCACTACCCGCCACAACAGCCACAGCGTCAGACGATCCTGTAAATAACTCATGCCGCAATCCTTGCGCGTTATGTGCGGCCTTGGCAACGGTCACGAGATCCGGCGCTCCTAAAAGCGGTTGTCGATAACACAAGATCCGATTGGAACGTGACACCCCTCCCTGAGGCCGGAGATAGCAAGCCGGCCCAATACCAGCATAACCCTCACGTTCGTAAAGACCGTGAAAGGCCGTGTATGGATCCAACGGAACGACCGTGAGGTATCCCGTACTACTCACCGGACCCGTTTCCCCACCAGTTGTGTCGCTCGTCGCATAGCGCCATTTGAACTCCTGCAACTTATAGTCAATTTCGTGACCTAGACTAGAACGTCGTGAGTGAGGCTTCGCATGGGCCACTGCCAAACCCTGCAGGCGCACTCGAAACTTTGTCCACTTCAGCGAGGGTGGTGCCACGAGAGCCACGCGGTAAACCGTCTCGTGGCTGATCGCAGGATACTGTTTCGAGTTGACGATTAGTTTTAACTCGTTGCAGTCCTTCGCCCCATCACCCATGCCTGTGCCTGCGATCACTTGATTGTGCCGATTCAGCAGCACCAGCCTCAAAGGCAACCACGAGCAATGCGACTTGGCGCCGATCACGAACACGTGACCTCGGACCTGGATTTGAAATACCCCTTTCCACGTGCGAAAGAAATTGTAGGGGCGAGAGGGTTCCTTTACAGAAGATCCGAAATCCTGAGCAAGGACACCCTTATCGTTCAAAATCCACGACACGGGTTGCCACTTGCCTCTATAGAAGTTACCGGCAAAATTATCAGAGGCGGAGAAAAGCAGAACGCCAGGATAAGTGCGGTGCAACTTCTCCAAGGCAGGTACGATCTCGGAATACTTGAAGCTTGTACTACGCCGACCGAGATCGAGAACCACCACGTTAGCATGAAACTTCCGAATCAGACGCTCCTCGCAAGCAGCTACTCCAAGCTTGTAATAGCAGTCAGCCAACTTCGCTTGTGGTGCAATTTTATGAATTACTTGGAGCAACCACCCGCCTTCTTCGCCAGTGGCTTCCTTATCGCCAAATCTGACGATTCCTTTTGGAAGAATGTCGGCATGCGTTAGAGCGGAATAATTCACAACCCCAGTACTGATCAGTCCGATTCGAACCCCTTGCCCACGATAGTTTTCGCTCCTTAAGCCTATCGCGGAAACCTGCCTTAGAATCGGTGGATAGGTCATTCTGGAAAACGATGTCGTGAGCACGGTGTGGCTACAGGCTGTCAAACCACTCAAGCCAAAAAGACCGGCGACGGTCAGAATTCCGTAGAAAATGCGACGGAACCCCGCATTTGCCCGAGTTCGCGCCATTCGGAATTACTGCCGTCGCCGGTTTGCCGACGGTTGTTTAGTGTTTCTTCTTCTTCGGCGGCGTTTTCTTTGCCGGTCCGCTTGGCCCCGGTGCAGGCGAATAGACTGTACCCGGAGGCGGCGCGCCGGTCCCGCCTTTCCCGCCGCTGACCGTGGCACATTCCTTTTCTGTCAAGACATGCATTGCAGAAACTCCTATTCAGTCAGAGCTGGGTCAAATTGTTTGTCTTGACTCCGACACCCAGCGAGTCGAACTCAGACACCTCTTCGGCGTTCTGCGTGACTGGAGCGTCGATTGGCGTATGCATTATGCCCCCCCCTCCTCCGGAAAATGTCAATTACCCTCGCCACTATACGGCCGGTGAGAATCCTGCGATTTCGTCCGGAAAGCCGCATTACCGTGCGGTTTTCCGCCCCAATAGATGCCGCCAAAGCTCTTTTAAATGTGTGCGCAAACTAATGACTCTCGAGCGCCCAGAGCGCGATATCACAAGCTGCGGTGGCAAACGCCCCCGCCGTCGCCTGTTCAGGTATCCCTTGCTCTCTACGAGCTCGTGCCCGTTAGGTACACCCCAAAAATGGCTTGTCCCAAAACCGCCTCCCGCGCATCGTTCAGCCTAAGTAGCCCACTTTATCGGTTTGTTTTTCGGCAAAAATACGCTTGATTCCAGAGATAACGCTTTGGCAAATTCGAGGAGTAGGCTACCGCCTCCTTCGTCAGTCGCGTCAGTCAGGCGGCGCGGCGGCGGTAGGTGCGGGCGACGTAGGCTTCGACGAGTTTCTCG
>CAZKOE010000004.1:0-33145 GCA_964554305.1 uncultured Gammaproteobacteria bacterium | reverse complement strand
AGGTGCCGGTGACGAAGGCTTCGTCGGCGCTGTAGACGTCGGTGAGGCTGAAATCCTTTTCGAAAACAGGAATGTCATTTTCGCGACACAGCCGGATGACGTTCGCGCGGGTGATGCCGCCGAGACAGTACTTCCCGGTGGATGTCCACACTTCGCCCTTGCGCACGATGAAGAAATGGGTGGAGTTGCAGGTCGCGACGAAACCCAGCGGATCGAGCATCAGCGCCTCGTCGCAGCCTGCCTTGGTTGCCTGAATGCACGCCAGGATGCAGTTGAGCTTGGAGTGACTGTTGAGCTTCGGGTCCTGCACGTCGGGCGCGCCGCGGCGCACGTGCACGGTGAACAGGCGGATGCCCCGCTCGATGGTGTCCGGCAGCGGCTCCTTGTATTCGGGCACGATCGCGACGGTCGGCGGGCCGATCACGAAGCGCGGATCCTGGTGCGGCGTCGCCTTGATGCCGCGGGTCACCATGAGCCGGATGTGTACGTGATCGCGCATGCCGTTCGCGCGCAGCACCTCGAGAATGCGCTCGGTCAGCTCTTCGCGCGTGAGTCCAATGTCGAGATCGAGCGCCTTGGCGCCTTCGTAAAGGCGATCGAGGTGCATGTCGAGAAAGGGCAGGCCGCCGGCATGCAGGCGTAGTCCCTCCCAGACCCCGTCGCCGAGTACGAAGCCGCTGTCGAAGACGGAAACCGTCGCTTCCGCCCGCGGCACCAAGGCGCCGTTGAGGCTGACCTTGATCTTCGCGTTGCGCGGGTCTTCGGCATAGTCGTGTGTGCCCTTGCTCATGGGTTGCAAATGTATACGGTGACAAACAAAAGCTTAGCATGTTCGAATGGTCGATGCTATCCCAAATGTGCCGGCGGCATTTCGGTGGTTCGGGATTGCCGCGAGGCGCCGATCGAGGCCGGTCGGTGCTAGGATAAGGGACGTTCCCGGACACGTGAGGTCAAGGTCATGGGCCGTGCGATTTGCATTCACTCCAGCCTGAAATTTCCACGGTGGCCGTTCGGATGGTTGGCCGTTTTGGCCGCCATTCTGGTTGCGAGTTCCGTGTTCGGTACGACGAGTGCCCGGGCCGCCGGTACCTCCGGCAACCACGATCGGGCGCCCGCCTGGTATACCAGCGTCGGCAGCGGCGATCGCTACGCGGGTGCGCCCTGGGCTTCGCGCTCGCCGGTGATCGCGCCGCACGGGATGGCCGCCACCGAACAGCCGCTGGCCTCGCTCGCCGCCGTGGAAATCATGAAGAGGGGCGGGAGCGCCGTGGATGCCGCCATTGCCGCGAGTGCCGTGCTGTGCCTCACCGAACCGGTTCTGAACGGACTCGGCGCCGATGCCTTCGTCATCATCTGGGATCCCAAGACGCACAAGCTTTACGGCTACAACGGTTCGGGCTGGTCGCCCAAGGGGCGTTCGCTCGCGAAGATGAAGGCCGAGGTCGGGAAGGCGTATGAAAAGGCGGGCATGAAGCCCACAAACCAGATTCCGATTTACGGCTCGCTGCCCGTCACGGTGCCGGGGATCGTGGATACCTGGTTCGCGATTCACAAGAAGTTCGGCAAGCTCCCGATGAGCGTCGATCTCGCGCCCGCGATCCACTATGCGACCGCCGGTTTTCCGGTGACCGAAGTCGTGGCGCGATACTGGAAGGGCAACTGGGAAGCCTTCGAGAAGAACATCGGCCTCATCAACGAATACGGTCATCCGTTCGAGAATGCGAAGAAGGTTTTCCTGATCGACGGTCACACGCCGCGCCAGGGCGAGATTTTCAGGAATCCCGACATGGCGCGTACACTCAAGGAAATTGTCAAGGGCGGACGCGATGCGTTCTACCAGGGCAAGATCGCGCACACGATGGCCAAATTCTTCAAGCACATTCACGGCGATCTGCGCTACGACGATTTCGCCGACTACCACGGCGAGTGGGTGACGCCGCAGTCGGTGGGCTACCGTGGCTATGACGTGTACGAGCTGCCGCCGAACGGGCAGGGCTTCGCGACCCTGGAGGAACTCAATGTTCTCAAGGGCTACGACCTCAAGCAGATGGGCTACGACAGCATCGACATGTTGATGGCCGAGATCGGCGCCCAGCGGCTTGCCGCCGCCGATCTTTCCAAGTGGTATGCCGACCCGCGCTTCTACAATGCACCGCTCAAGGGACTGCTGTCGCAGAAGTATGCCGAACAGCGGCGCAAGCTCCTGGACTTCCAGCATGCCAATCCGGACATCGGTCCCGGCAATCCGCTGCCGTACAACCATGCCAGCGTCAACGGCATCGAAGGCAACACCGGCGACACGACGGATTTCGAGACGGCGGGCCCGGACGGGATGATGGTCTCGATGATCGAGTCGAACTATGCCGGCATGGGCTCGGGACTCGTCGCACCCGGCCTGGGCTTCATGTTCCAGGACCGGGGCGCATTGTATTCGCTGAACCCGAAGTCCGCCAACGCCTACGCGCCGCGCAAGCGCCCGTTCCACACAATCATTCCCGCGTTCGTCATGAAGGACGGCAAGCCGTGGATGGCCTTCGGGGTGATGGGCGGTTACTTCCAGCCGCAGGGCCAGATGCAGGTGCTGGTCGACATGATTGATTTCGGCATGAATGTGCAGGAGGCGGGCGACGCCGCACGCTGGCACCACATGGGTGATGCGACGCCGACGGGCCTCGCGAAGAAATCCGGAGCGGGTACGGTTCTGATGGAGCCGGGGTTTCCCGCGAGTGCGGCGGCTGCGCTGCGCAAACGCGGCTACAAGGTGAAGGTGATGAAACCGGGCTATGCCGGCGGCTTCGGCGGCTACGAGGCAATCCGGTATGACGCCGAGCATCACGTCTACTGGGGCGCCACCGAGTTTCGCCGCGACGGCGAAGTCATCGGTTACTGAGAGGCCCGTTTCAGCCGGGTATCGCCGTCCCGTTCGTGAAACGGCACCGGAAGAATCCCGATCGAGGCGGCAACGGAGACCGTCGCATCGCGACGAGCCGATTACTCGTGAGTTGCCTGCGGCCTTTCGGGGGCGATCAGGGTCAATGTCCGGCTGACCGCTTCAATGCGGTGGGCGAAGTCGGGTAGTTCGCTTCTGAGCGTAAGGCGTTTTTCGCCTTGCAGACGATAGGTTTTCGGGTCGTTCTGGACCATACGTACCAGGGCCGCCGCATCAATCCGTGGTTCGGGACCGAAGTCGAAGCGCGCGCCCGAAACATTGGCGTGGATGCGTTCGATGCCGAGCGCTTGGGCATGCCGTTTGATGCGCGTGATGTCGAACAGGCGGCGGGCGGCTTCCGGCAGGGCGCCGAAGCGGTTTGCGATTTCGGTTTCGAGCGCTTCCAGTGCGTCTTCGTCGGCGGCGTTTGCGATGCGCTTGTAAAGCACGAGGCGCAGGTGCACATTCGGCACGTAGTCGGCAGGCAGCAGCGCCGGCTCGCCCAGGTCGATTTCGCAACCGGCGTCGAGTTCGGTCTCGGCGTTGACTTCGCCGCCCGCCTTGAGTGTCTTGACGGCGCGCGCAAGCAGGCGGTTGTAGAGTTCGAGCCCGACCTCCTCGATCTGGCCGCTCTGATCCTCGCCCAGGAGCGCGCCGGCGCCGCGGATTTCCATGTCCTGCGTTGCGAGAAAGAATCCCGCGCCGAGATCTTCCATACTTTCTATCGCATCGAGCCGCGCGCGCGCGTCGCGTCCGAGCAATTCCGGCGGCGGAGTGACGAGGTAGGCGTAGGCCTGGTGGCGCGAGCGCCCGACGCGGCCGCGGAGCTGATGCAGTTGTGCGAGGCCGAAGCGGTGTGCATGGTGAATCAGGATGGTGTTGGCGCTTGGAATGTCGAGTCCGCTCTCGACGATCGTGGTGGATACGAGCACGTCGAAGCGGCGGTGGTAGAAGTCCACCATCAGGTTTTCCAGTTCGCGTTCCGGCATCTGGCCGTGGCCGATGCGCACCGAGGCCTCCGGTACCAGCCGGTGGATGCGTTCGGCGAGTTCGCCAATGTTGCGCACGGCATCGTGAACCACGAAAACCTGGCCGCCGCGACGCAGTTCGCGCAGCAGCGCGTCGCGGATTTGTGCGTCTCGCCACGGGCCGACGGTGGTCTTGATCGGCAGGCGCTCCTCGGGTGGCGTGGCGATAATCGAGAGTTCGCGGATGCCGGCGAGCGTCATCGAGAGCGTGCGCGGAATCGGCGTTGCGGTGAGCGTGAGCACGTCCACCTCGGCGCGCAATGCCCGCAGACGCTCTTTGTGGCGCACGCCGAAACGGTGTTCTTCGTCCACGATGACGAGTCCGAGTCGCTTGAACCTGACGGCGCGGTTGAGAAGCGCGTGGGTGCCGATCACGATGTCCACGCGCCCGTCGGCGAGGGCTTCGCGGGCTTCGGATTGCTGCTTCGCGCCGCGGAAGCGCGAGAGCAGTTCCACCCGCACGGGCCAGTCGGCGAAGCGGTCGGTGAAGCCGCGGTAATGCTGGTCGGCCAGCAGCGTCGTCGGCACCAGCACGGCCACCTGGTAGCCCGCCTCGACGGCGATGAAGGCGGCGCGCAGTGCCACTTCGGTCTTGCCGAAGCCGACGTCGCCGCAGACCAGCCGGTCCATTGGCCGCGTGCTTGCGAGATCGTCCACGACTTCGGCGATGGCGCGCGTCTGGTCGGGCGTTTCGTCGAAAGGGAAGGCCTGGACGAAGCGTTCGAGCTCCGCCGGGTCGCAGCGAACGGTCGTGCCGGGACGCGCGGCGCGGCGGGCATAGACCTCGAGCAGTTCCGCGGCGGTATCGCGCGCCTTCTCGGCGGCGCGCCGCCGCGCCCGATCCCACTGGCCGCTTCCGAGCCGGGTGAGCGGAGCGTGGTCGGCATCCGCGCCGAGGTAGCGCGAGAGTCGGTCGAGCGAGGCGATCGGCACGTAGAGCTTGTCGCCTCCGGCGTATTCGAGCAGCACGAACTCGATGGCGTTGCCGTCCACCTCGCGAGTGACGAGTCCGCGGAACCGCCCGACGCCGTGATCCTGGTGCACGACGGGCGAACCCTCGCGCAGATCGGTGAGATCGTGGATGATGGTCGCGGGATCGCGCGCGGCACGTCGCCGCCGGCGCCGGCTCGTTGCCCTCGCGCCGAAAACGGCGGCATCGGGGACTACGGCAATGCCGGCGTCGGGCAGGGAAAAGCCGTCGCCGAGTTCGGCCACGGCGAGGGCAAGCGGTGGGCGCCGTTCGCAAAACGCCTGCCAGCTTTCAATCAATGCCGGCTCCAGCCCTCGCCGTGCGAGCAATTCGCGAACCGTCTCGCGCCGTCCGGGCGATTCCGCCGCGAGAAGCAATGAAGGGGTCGTTTCGGCAAAGGAGATGAAACCCGCGAGCGATTCGTCGGCCTTGGGATCGAGGCTCAGATCGGGAAGCGCATTTACGCCGGAGTCGTCAACTTCCTGCTTCCTCTCCCCTTGCGTAAGAGGGTCAACATCTTCTTCTTCCTCGCCCCGCTTCGCGGGGAGAGTGTTGGGGTGAGGGGAGGGGCCGCGAAGCGGCGCCTGGTGTTTTTCACCCTCACCCCGACCCTCTCTCTTTGAGGGAGAGGGAGAAAATGGAATGAACTCTCCCTTCAAGCGAGCAGGGGAAGTTGGGGTAGCTCCGATCTGGATGCGAGCATACCCGGCGAGCGAATCGCGCACGGCACCAGGCGTGAAGAAAGCCTCGTCCGGGGGCAGGAGCGGGCGGGCAATGTCGTGGCGCAGTGCTTCGTAGCGGTTTTCGACGTCTCCGTAGGCGTTGTGCAGCGCCCGATCAAAGCCGGGCTGCATGACGAGTGTCGCGCTCGGAGGCAGGTAATCGGCGAAGCCGGCAGTGGCTCCGAAGAACAGCGGCAACCAGCCTTCGATGCCCGCCGGGATTCGCCCTTCGCTGATCGCGCGGTAGACATCGCTTGCCATCGGATCGCCCGCGAGACGCGAGCGCCAGGCGCCGCGAAAGTGTTTGATGCTTTCGTCGCCGAAGGGGAATTCGTGGGCCGGCAAAAGGCGAATGCATTCGATCTTTTCCCCGGAAAGCTGGGTATCCGGGTCGAAGTAACGCAGGCTCTCGATCTCCTTGTCGAGCAGCTCCATGCGCACGGGAGCATCTGCACCGGTGGGAAAGACGTCCATCAGCCCGCCACGCGGTGCGAACTCGCCCGGTTCGCGAACCTCGCCGACAGTCGCGTAACCCGCCGCGACGAGTTCGTGGCGGAAGACCTCGGGGTCGAGTCGTTGCCCGACCGCGTGGTCGAAGCTCGCGCCGGCGAGCCAGTCGTGCGGAGGCAGACGCTCGAGTGCGAGGTCGGCGGTTGCGAACACGATGCCACGGGCGAGAACCGGCAGGCTTGCCAGTGCGCGCAGCCGTTCGGAGACGATGGCGCGGGCGGGAGAGACGATGTCGTACGGCAGCATCTCCCGTTCGGGCAGGATGAGGAGGGGCGTGCCTTCGGCGGCAAAAAAACCGATCGCGGCGGCGATCGAATCGCTTGCATGCGCGTCGGGCGCAAGCACGACTACCGGTCCGGGTGCCTGCACGGCCGCCTCGGCCAGCGCAAGTGCGAGTGCCGCGCCGCCAAGCGACGGCCAGGACACGGTTTCATTCTCGGCCGGTGCGGGCAGAGAGCCGATCAGAGGGGAGGATGCATTTGTCATTGCACGCCTATTTTAGGAGTCACGCCGGATCGGTTGCTGTCGTGCCCGGGCTGAATGACGCGGAGTCTGACGGATCATGGGCGTGAGGTCCGAAAAATGTTTGGCTTTAAGGCTTGATTTTTTGGCAAGATTGGCCTATATTGTCAATGAGCTTGAGATCCGTACTGCCTGTAGTGAAGGGTTCAGTATGGATATACCGGTCAGAATTCGCACCTGCTTCATGCGGGCAAGCGGAGGTAGCTATAAGCCCGGCCCCGGTCAAGCCAGCCAAGTTCCCGTGGGGAGGCTTGGTCGTGGCAACCGTCCGTCCGGGTCCGACAGGGTGGCGGTAACATGTACAGACAGGGTACAAAACAGAAGAAGCCGGGTTTCAAGTCGGAAAGCTGTTTGGCAGGGTCTACGCCGGAATCCGGTCACGTCCTCCGGATGTTTTCCTTCGCGGGTGCCGATGAAAAAAAGCTTGCCCTCAATTATGTCAAGTGCGGAAGCATCACCTACCAACAACTGGGTGGCGAACCCTTCCGTGTCCGACCGCAGGATTTCTATCTGTGCGACAGGGCGATTCCTGCCCGGATTGCCTCCGATGCCGCGAAAATTATCGAAATGATTTTGCCGCGGCGATTGTTTTTACCCGAATCGGTGACTCCGCTGTCCGCCGGCGCGGCATCGAAGGCAATCCACGCCGGCACCCTGACGGCGATGCTCCGCGATGAACTGGAAGCGCTTCACACCGTCTTCGACAACCTAGACGAGGGGGAAAGGGCCGCCTCGTTGCTGGCTGTCGAGGCGGTCGCAACCGGCGTCGTGAGAGCGGCGCTTTCCGCCATGGGTGACGCCTGGACGGAGGTTGTACCGCGGAGCGGGCGGACTCATCGTGAGGATTTTTTTATTCAAGCCTGCTACTGCATCGAGAGCAATCTCGCCGACCCCGATCTCGGTTCCGCCTGGATCGCACGCACACTCGGCTGTTCGCGCGCGACGCTGTATCGGGTCTTTTCCGAGCACGGGTTGACCGTTGCGAACTACATTCGCAACGAACGTCTGGACCGGCTGCGTTTGTTACTGGAAACGGCTTCCTCCGATGCGGCGATTGGTGAACTGGCGGCGAGCTGCGGACTGTACGACAGTCCCAATCTGAGCCGCAGTTTTCGCGCACGCTATCACATGACGCCTTCCGAGGCGCGGAGTCTCGCGATCCAATAAACCGAGATCGGCGGGGGCAGGGCCCGTGCCGGGTTTTCCGGTTCGTGCCGATGACAGGACCGCGTGAATGAGACGTCGGGATGATCCTCATGAGACGTCTTGATTACCTCATTTTTTCATTTCCGTCTAGACTGCAATCAAGTAGCCTCTCGTCTTGCCAGGCAGGCGAGATGGGGGTATTTGGCCGTCGACGGTCGTTCTCGATCGCGCGGGAATTGATTGAGGCATGGAGGTTGACATTATGAATAGTGAGCACAAATTTTCGTTTGTTTCCACCGTACTTTTCGGCGCCGTGTTGGTAGCCGGGCTCGCCTTGCTGGCGGGTTGTCCGGCCAACTCCTCCAGCAGTTCCAGTGCTTCGGCGATGCCGGGTGCGCGGGGTGCGGCGCTTTCGGGCACGGTCTTCGGTGGTCGTCAACCGGTTGTGGGTTCGGCGATTACGGTATACATGGCCGGGACGGGCGGCACGCCGGCTCCGGTGATCGCCACGGCCACGACCGACGCGCGTGGCAATTTCACCGTGGCCAGCTTTTCGCCGGTGCCGGGGACGGGAGCGATCGTCTACGTCACGGCGGCCGGTGGTGACGGTTCAGGCAGCGGCAGTTCCAACACAGCGATCCTGATGGGGACCGTGGCGGGGGTCTGTGAGGACTACGGCTGCACCAATCTGAGCAACGTCAACGTCAACGAGTTGGCGACCACGGCCATGGTTTACAGCATGGGCGGGTTCACGAGCATTACCGGTACGTCGGTGAACGTGGCGGTGCAGGGTAACGACACTAATGCCGTGGCGGGCCTGACAAATGCGGTGAATACGTTTGCCAATCTGGTCAATCCCGCGAACGGTACGGACCGGGTGCCCGGCACGAATGATGGCAGTGCCTGCACGGGCAGCGGAGAGCCGGTGAACTGCATGGCGCTGGAGACACTCAATACATTGGCCAACATAGTGGCGACCTGCGTGAACAGTCCGAGCGCGGGCGTGGGTGCGTGCACGGGTTTTTTCAATGCGACCACGACGAGCGGGGGGAGCGTGCCGGGCAATGTGTTCCAGGCGCTCTACAACGTGGTGACCGACCCGGGGGTGCGCGGTGCGGGGACGGCACTGTTTGCGCTCAACCCGCTGACGAAGATCTACAACCCCGGCCTCGATGCCGCGCCCAACGCCTGGATCGTCGCCCTCAACTACACGGATAACGGGCTGAACAATCCGGCCGGACTTGCAATCGACGCCAGTGGCAATGTATGGTTGACAAACACGACCGACGATACCATCAGCAAGTTCGGCAACGATGGCACGGCCCTGGGCAATTTCACCGACAGCAACCTTAACGGCATCCACGACATCGCCGTGGACTTGAATGGCGATGTCTGGGTTACCAGCAAAGCGGACGTACTTGGATTGCTTGGCGGCTCCATCAGCAAGTTTAGCAACGATGGCGGCTACATTGGCACTTACACGGGGGGGCTAATCGGGATTCTCCTCAAGATCGGTAATCCGCAAGGCATCGCCGTCGGTCCGGCGGGGAATGTATGGCTGCCCAGTTCCGGGCTTCTGAGTCTTCTTCTTCCGACGCTCGCCTCCTTCAGCACGGCGGGGACACAGCTCACCAGCCTCAGTCTGCAGGGATTGCTTTCGAGTGACCCCCGTGCCATCGCCATGGATGCCGACGACAACGTTTGGGTGGCCGATGGCAGCGAAGCCGTGCAATTCAACGGCAGCAGCCAAACGGCGACCGCGTCGGGCAATGGTCTCGGCAGCCTTCAGGCACTCGCCGTGGATTCGGCCAACAATCTCTGGGTTGCGAATGGCGACGGTTCGGTGAGCGCATTTACTTCATCCGGCACCGCGATCGGCCACTGGACCCTGAGCGGTACCGGTACGGGCACCAAGGACGGGATCGCCGTGGATGCCGCCGGCGAAGCCTGGGCATCGAATTCGAGTGGCAATGCGGTCAGCCTGTTCACACAGACCGGCGGGCTGCTCGGCAGCTACGATGGCGGCGGGCTGAACAGCCCACAGGGACTCGCCGTGGATTCGAGCGGTAATCTCTGGGTAGCCAACGAGGGCTCTCCCAACTCGGTCACCGAGTTTATCGGTATCGCCGCACCCACGGTCACGCCGATTGCCAGCGCCCTAGTGAATGGTTTCACGCCGTGATATGAGCTATACGTTCGTCCCGTGTCCGCCGCCGCCTTTTCTTCGCTTTTGCACCGAGAAGGGAGGATGTGCGGCGGGTTCGGGTGAACGGTAGTCACGCGGGGGGCTTCTGCTTGTTTTTTGCGAAGAGGCAAGGTAAAGTAACGAGGGCTCGCGGCCAGGACCGGGAGCCGTAGCGGAAAATTACCCAGAATATCTCTGGAGTAGGAGTATGAGGTCATGACGAAACGACTGATGTTTGCGGTGCTCGGTGCGGGCGTGACCGCGGCGGGCTTGAGCCTGTTCGCGGTGACTCCGGCATTTGCCTCCATAGGCGGCTGCGTGGACTCGCCGGAGAATCCGACCTGGATTCTCGCGGGTATCGGCGCCGTTGCGGCGGGCGTGCCGTGGGTTCGTTCGGTCGTCCGACGCCGCCGCGGCAAACGCGAAAAGTAATCTTCCCTCGGAGGGCTCTCCGTTGAGCACGTAATGCCGTGCCCCAGGCGCTTTCCTTGTAAGCTGGGTCTCCGCTCCACCTGATGGAGCGGGGCCCCTCTCTCTGTGTTGCTTGCCGGCAACCAGCCTTGGCTTGACTTTTCCAGAGACCTGGCCTACACTCTTTCCCAAGCTTGAAATCCGCGTCGCCGTGATGAACGGGCGACGCGGAGGCCCCGGCCAGAATTCGCCCCCACGGAAGTGGTGCAGGCGGAGGTAGTAATAAGCCCGACCCCGGTCAAGCAACTCCAAGCCCCGCGGGGCGAGGAGTTGAGGGGCAGTCGTGCGTCGACTGCTGCTTCGTGCGGGTCGGGCATATTTCGAGCCGGTGCTGTGCACCCTGACTTGAACATGATGCTGTAGCGGCCCGCGTGGTTGATACAGGACCAGAGGGTATGAGTCATGTTCAAGATTTCGGTTTCTTCTTTGGCGTCCCGCATCGCCATGGGCTTTGCGGGCACCGCGCTGGTGGGCGGTCTCGGCTTGCTGGCGGGTTGTCCGGCCGGCTCCTCCAGCAGTTCCGGTGCGTCGGCGGCGCCAGTGGCGCGAGGTGCGGCGTTCTCGGGTACGGTTTTCGGAGGACGCCAGCCGGTCGTGGGCTCCCGGATTACGGTCTACATGGCCGGGCAGGGCGGAATGCCCGCTCCGGTGATCGCCACGGCCACGACCGACGCACACGGTAATTTCTCGGTTGCGGGTTTTGCCCCCGTACCCGGAACCGGGGCGATTGTCTATGTGACGGCGGCCGGAGGCGACGGTTCAGGCAGCGACAGTTCCAACACAGCGATCCTGATGGGGACCGTGGCGGGGGTCTGTGAGGACTACGGCTGCACCAATCTGACCAACGTCAACATCAACGAGTTGGCCACGACCGCCATGGTTTACAGCATGGGTGGGTTCACGAGCATTACCGGTACGTCGGTGAACGTGGCGGTGGCGGGTAACGATTCGAATGCCCTGGCTGGGCTGACCAATGCGGCCGCCACGTTTGCCAATCTGGTCAACTCCGATAACGGCACGGGCAATGTGCCGGGAACGGATGGTGGGCAGGCCTGCACGGGCAGCGGGGAGCCGGTGAACTGTGCGGCGCTGGAGACGCTCAATACGTTGGCCAACATCGCGGCGGCCTGTGTGAACAGCCCGTCTGCCGGTGCGGGCGTGTGTACGAGTTTCTTCAACGGGACGACGGCTGGCGGCAACGTGCCGGCCAATGTCTTCCAGGCGCTCTACAACGTGGCGACCGCCTCGGCAGTACGCAATGCGGGGGCGACGCTGTATGCGCTTAACCCGCTGACCAAGATCTACACTCCGGGACTGCAGGCCGCCCCCAATGCCTGGACCCTCGCGCTTAACTACACGGGTAACGGGCTCGATGCTCCCATGGGCATTGCCGTTGATGCCGCGGGCAATGTCTGGGTCGCAAACAACGCCGGCAACTCGATCAGCGAGTTCAGTCCGATTGGAGCTCCGATTCTCACGACGAGCACGGCAGGGCTTGTCGCACCCATCGGCATTGCCGTGGGTCCGAACGGTAACGTCTGGACCGCAAACAACGGCAACAGCTCAATCAGCGAGTTTCAGACGGCAAACGGAACCTTTGTGCCGCCGATTGCGACGGTCGGCAGTGGGATCAGCCAGCCTTATGGCATCGGTTTCGAAAACTTCGGCGGCAACGGCGTTTATCTGGGAACCGCGAATTTCGGCAATAGCTCCGTCACCGGGTATTCGTTCTCGACCTCCATATTTACCGGCCCGATCACCAGCAGCAACCTCAGTGGGGCCATGGGCATCGCCTCAGGCGCCGCTACTGGCGGGGCTCCGTGGGCCACGAGTTACAATAACGGTTATATCTGCAAGTTCGGTTGGTTCTTTTTTTACTATGCAACTTGCGTGGGTGGAAACGGGCAGCTTGATCATCCCGTTGGTATAGCCCTTGGGGGTGACGGAAATCTCTGGATCGCGAGTAGTGGCAACAATACGATCAACTACTACTATCCGGGCGTTTTCTTTGGCATCGGGGCCACTTTTGGCAGCGACACCGGTTACACCGGTGGCGGACTCGACTCGCCGTATGGCGTAGCCATTGACGCGGACGGCAACATCTGGGTCTCGAACTACGGAACGACGGCATCCTCCGTCGCCAACTGCGCCGTTGGCAGCGTCAGCCAGTTCAAGGCCCCGGCCAGCGGTACCGTGGTTGCGGCGCTTTCGCCGAGCACGGGCTACACCGGTGGCGGGCTGTGCAATCCGGCGTTCTTCTCGATCGCGGTGGATGCCTCCGGCAACCTGTGGGTGAGCAATTCGTCCAACGACTCCCTGACCGAATTCATTGGTCTGGCCGCGCCCACGCGCACACCGCTCGTGGCCGCGACCGGCAGCGACGGGTTCACCCCGTAATTGCCGCGGATTGAGGCCCGGTTTCTGTGCCGTTGGCAGTGAGAGGGCTCTGGCATCCGGTAGCAGGAGGGGCGTCACGCCCCCTCCTGCTACCGAGGGAAGAAGGGCCGGAACGCCCTGTCCGGGCCGAGATTGTGAGATGCGGTCGGCTGCGATCGGTGTGAGGTCCTTCTCCCGTTGTTGCGGGAGGGGTACGGGTTGGCCGAAAAAGGCTTGCATTCTTTGACGATGTGGCCTATACTGCGATTGACCTTTTAATTTTTCTCTTGACAGAGGAGGTGGAAACACCATGTTCAAACGTACTTTGATGCTGACGCTTACCGGCGGAGCGGCCGTGGTCGGTCTGAGTTGCTTGGCCTCGACGGCCTTCGCCTTCGGTGGCTGCGTGAACTCGCCCGAGAACCCGACCTGGATTCTTGCCGGTATCGGTGCGGTTGCAGCGGGTGTACCGTGGGTCCGCTCGGTTGTTCGACGCCGCCGCAGCAAGCACGACAAGTAAGAAATCGAACCAGCAAGGAATCGGGCCCCGCCGTGTCAGCTGCGCGGCGGGGCTTGTGAGCCCCCCGTTAAGGGCTGCTGAATACCCGAGCCCGGCGTGGGGTGTCGGGTTTTTTTAACTGTTCGTGCTCGACGGTGCGCCGGTTTGCTGGGTGTTGTAGTTTCGATAGTTGTGTTGGCGCGAGATTTACGGCCGATCTGTTTCCGCACTCTTCTTGTCATTACGGTGTAAAATTCAGTGTCATGAGTGTACCCGGCTCGAGAATCGTCGCGAAAGCCGCTCAGGTTTCCACCACGGGGCTGGATGATCGGCGCCGCGCCTGGCTGGCGGTTGCTTCCACTGTGCTGCTGCTTGCGCTCGGTTTTGTCCTTTGTTTTGTTTGGCAGTGGGAGAGCCTGTGGCGAACGTGGACCACCGATCCGCTGCGCTCGATCGGCATGGCAATTCCGGTAGCGAGCCTTGTGCTCGCGATCCGCGCCTGGCGTCTCGAGGACTTCGGGCACGGCGGTACTTGGTGGGGACTGCCGCTGCTTCTAGTGACGGCCGCACTGGCTTTGTTGATTGATGCTTCCCCTTACCTCTTCGCCGTGCGTTTGCATGCGCTTGAAACTGTTCCGGGAGTCGCTTTCATTCCGCGCGGTCTTCTGATCAGCGGCTACACAAGCGGTGTGGTGCTCCTGTTCGGGGGAACACGGGCCTGGCGCAAAGCCTGGTTTCCGCTCCTGCTGCTGATTGCCGTGAACCCGGCGCCGGGCTTCTTCAACAGTCTGGTTGACCTGCCGCTGCAGTACTTCGCGGCGCATATGGCACGAGGCTTCGCCGCCTTCATGGGAGTGGCGGTCACCGAAGGCACGCTGCGCATGATGTTCACGCCACATCTGGGGATGTTCATCGCCCCCGGCTGCGACGGGATGCGCGGCGCGCTGACGATGGGCTATCTCGCGCTGGTCATCGGTTATCTCTATCGTCTGCGTTGGTCGCGTTGGATCGGCTATGTCGTCGCGGCCGTGTTCCTCGCCTATGTGTTCAATCTCGTTCGGTTGTGCGGCGTGGTGGTTTATTATTGGTGCACGATGCAACTCAACATAACCGACGCCCACGGCACGATGGCGGATTATCTCATCGGGGGCGTGCTGTTCTTCTGTGCTGCGTTGTTCCTTTTTTCAGTTCCGCGCTGGCTGCGCTCGAAACCGTGTACCTCAAACTGATCGTCGCAAGCGTCGCCGTGATCGCCATGGGTGTGCTGGCGAGCGTTTTCCTTAACTTGTCTCACTTGCAAGTAGCCAATGCCAAGGTTCCGGGCATCACTCTGGTGCCGGCAAGTCTGGGATCCTCGCATATGCTCAAAAACTGGCATAATAACTTGAGTGGCAGCATCGTGGAGACCGGTGCACTGTACGCGGCGGGAACCTTCGGGCCGTCCCCGATCCTGCTCGATTTTCGTCGCGGCGATCCACGCGCACACAACGGCATCGGCTGCTTCCTGACCAAGGGCGACGATCTTATCTTCGAGCGTTTGAACAGGTTTCGTACGGCCAGTGGCTTCGTTGTATTTGACATGGGCGCCGTACGTTCCGGAAATGAAATACAGTTGGTAGCGGCAACCGCTTGTACCCCGAAGGAGTGCCTCGGCCATCGCCTGCCTTTCGCGGAACGACTGACCGAGCAGTGGAGCGTGAAAAATCTGTTTCGAACCTCCTATGTAAACGGCGTCGTGCCGGTGGCGGTAATTCTGAAGAAGAAAGTCGGACCCGAGGGGCAGGACGCCACGATCGCCGATCTTCATGCCGAGCTCGAACGGGTGATGCCGCTGATCAACCTCGAACCCGCGCGTCGTCTGGCCGCGGCTCAGGCGGATTGACGTTGATGAACAGGCAGATGGAATCTGCCGAAGATTATTGGAGTTGCCTTTCGAGGCTGCTGTTTTTCATGCGGGGTGGGCGATTTTCGCGTCACCCCGTTTTTTTGGGTTAGTCGCCGGGGCAGGCTCGGCTGCAAGGGGGAGAACCATGGAACGCTCAAACGGTAAAGTTTTTTCGATTTCACGGGCTTTCGCCGTACCGGCAGGGCTCGGCCTGTTGGGTTTGCTCGTCGCACTCGGCGGCTGCGGAAATGGATCGGGTGCATCGTCAACAGTGCAGGCGCCCGTCGCGGAATCGCTCTCGGGCGTCGTCATGGGCGGGAGACAACCGGTTGCGGGCGCCACCGTCAAGTTCTGGGGGGCCGGCCTCTCCGGCGCAGGGCCGACACATCTCGCCACGGTCACGACGAATCAGAACGGCGGGTTTACGGGCGTGACCTTCTCTCCCACGCCGGCGCCGGGGCAGATCGTTTACGCCGTCGCGAGCGGCGGTGATGCCGGTTCGGGCATGAACAGCGCGATCCGGCTCGCCAGCGTCCTGGGACCGTATTGCTCGGGTAACGGTTGCAATTTTCCCGACTTTGTGAATATCAACGAGCTTTCGACTGTCGCCATGGCCTACAGCCTGGAAGGCTACACCGATCTGTCGGGCGGGATCGTCGGCATTTCGGGGCCCACGGCCGGGCCGGGACTTGCGAATGCGGTCGCTACTTTCGCGAACCTGGTGAACAATCGCGGCGGAAGCGTGTTTTTGAAGGGCACTGACTGCACCGGCAGCGGCGAACCCGATAACTGCTATGCGCTGGAAAAGCTCAATACGCTGGCCGACATTACCGCCGCTTGCGTAAACAGCAATGGACCCGCTTCGACGGCCTGCGGCGGTCTTTTCGATGCGACCAGTCCGGCGGAGGACGACACCTTTTCCGCCTTGTTCAGCATTGTTACCGAGGCGTCCGTCCGTAATGACAGTACCGGCATTTTCAACCTGCTGCCATCCGGACAGCAGATCTATTCGCCGGCGTTGAGTGCGACCCCGAACGATTGGACCTTGTCGCTGGTTTATGGCGGCGGGGGCCTGTGCTTCTCGGAGGGTATTGCCATAGATGCTCAAGGCAACGTCTGGGTGGCCAATTACCTTCCTTGGGACAAGGGTCAGACCCCGCACGGTCATATCAGCGAGTTTTCTCCAATTGGTGCAGCAATCTCTCCGAACAGCGGAGCGAATTGCAACACGAGCGGTGGCTTTCAGGGGGGCGGGTTACAGGGCCCTGTCAACCTTGCGATCGACGCCAGCGGTAACGTCTGGGTTGCCAACTGGAACGGCGGCGACGGTACCGAAGTCAGCGAGTTCAACTCCAGCGGCGTGCCCGTGTCGGCCAACGGACACAAGATCAGCGGCATCAGCCCGGGGCCGTATGTCATCGCGATCTCCCCTGACGGCACCATCTGGGTTTTGGATAACGGCAATGCCTCAATCACCAGTCTCGATCCGAATGGAACCGAAATTGCTCAGTACCACGGCGGCGGCATCGCCTATCCCCTCGGGATCGGCATAGACGCACTGGGCAATGTATGGACGGCCAACTACGGCAGCAACAGCGTAGCTGAATTTTCACCTTCGGCGGCAACCTGGATTTCACCGGCCCACGGCTACACAGGTGGCGGTTTGCAGTATTCGCCGCAAAGCCTCGCGTTGGATGCCAACGGGAACGTTTGGGTGCCGGAGTTTTACAGTTCGAACTATCCGGCGGATGGCTCCGTGATGAGCGAATTGGTGGGGGGTGACACGCCGCCGGCGAGTTGCCCGGCAAACCCCGGGCCGGGTGACACCGGTTGCCCGCTTTCGCCTGCGGACGGTTTCACTGGTGGTGGCCTGTTCGCGCCCGACATCGTGGCCATAGACAGTGCGGGGCACCTATTCGTGAGCAATTTCCACGGCAACAGCCTCACCGAGTTGAATGTGGCGGACGGCAGCGCGCTCAGCCCGACGGGTCTGACGGGTGGTTACAGGAATCCCGTAATCAACCAGCCCGAGGGAGTGGCGATAGATGCCTCGGGGAATGTCTGGATGGCAACCAATTCGTCGGTGAATAAGGGGCCATCCAAACTGCTCAAGTTTATCGGTCTTGCGGCGCCCGTGAAAACGCCCATGCTGGGTGGTCTGCCAACGGCACCCTGAAGCCGAAACCACGCAGTGGCGTTTTGAATATTGAAGGAGAAGCATTTATCGCGGCAGCGAAGCGTGTTGTCACCCGAGCGAGGTTTTTGGCGCACCCCGGCGTAGCTATCGTCGCGGGCCTGAGTCTTTTTGCTGCGCTCGGCGGTTGCGGCGGAGGTGGCAGTTCGTCGCAATTGCCCTCGCCGCCGTCCAAGCCGCCGATCTCCCATGACCTGAAAGGTACCGTCGCGAGCGGCAACGCCGCCATCTCCGGCGCCATCGTGGTGGCCTATGGGGCGGGGACAACCGCGGGAGCAGAGCCGGTCGAGCTTGGCATCGCGCACAGTGATGTGAACGGTGTCTTTGCCATGAACTTTTCGCCCAAACCGGCGAGCGGTCAGACGGTTTATCTGACGGTGCACGGCGGAAACGCCGGCAAAGGCAGTAATGCAGCGCTCGGGTTGATGAGTGTGATTGGAGCCTATTGCGAGCCCGCAGTCGATCCCCGTTGTACCTTTCCGCCCGCCGTCACGGTCAATGAATTGACCACAACGGCGAGCACGGCCGCTCTGCACCGGTATATTCGTTTCGCGGACTGCGTGACAATGGCCAGCAACACCCGGACGGGTCGATGTTTGACGATTGTTGGGGCTCGCGGGCTTGCGCAGGCGACGAAGACGGTGGAGAATCTTGTCGATATCGCGAGCGGGAAGCCGTCGGATTTCCTGGCTGCGCAACCGGCGACGACGATCGATCCCATCCACGTGACATTGCAAAAGCTCGATACGCTTGCCAGCGTGCTCGCAGCCTGCGCGAACAGTTCCGGAACGGCAACGGATCCTTCCGCGACTTGTCGCTCGTTGTTCGCGGTGATTCCCGGGCGCCCGGAAACGACGTTTCAGGCCGCCTGGGAGATCGCCGCCTGGCCGGGCGCCAACGCGAAGGGCAGGGCATTGATGGAACTGCTGCCGGAAAGGCCTGCTTACCGTCCGGTGCTGTCTTCCGCTCCGGACAACTGGACGATCGCGGGCGGGCGTTTTGCGTGGGCAAGTGACATGGTGAGCGGCAAGCTGTCCGCCTGGCGCCTGAGCCCCTTGACCGGTGTGCTCGTACCGTTGCGGAGCGGTGGGGCTACGGCCTGTTCCACCTCTGCTGTACCTCTTTCGCCGGATCCTGCGAACTGCTTTGCCGCGGGCGATTCGCCTTCTGCCCTGGCGCTCGGGCTCGCGGGCCGGTTCCTCTGGGTCGTGAACCGGAGCGATGGCACGATCGCTACCTGGGCGGTTGATCCGGCCACCGGCGCGCTCGTCCGTGAAGATTCATCGCTTGTAGATGACGCGGGTCCGCGCGCGCTTGCCGTGGATGCACCAGGCAGTCATCTGTACGTCGCCAATCATGACGACGCCACGGTTGGCGTTTACGGTATCAATCCCACCACCGGCGAGTTGAGCCGGCTCACGGCGGTCGCCACGGGCTCGGCGCCGAGAGCGTTGGCGATGAGCCTTGACGGTCGCAACCTGTATGTAGTCGATGCGGGGAGCGGCGATATTTCGGCCTATGCAGTCGGCCCGGACGGGGCGCTCGACGCGCTGGCCGGAAGCCCCTTCACCGCCGGTGTCGAACCCGTTTCCCTTGCCATCTCCCCCGATGGGCAGTACCTCTATGCCGCCAATGCCGGAAGTCGCGATGTATCAGCCTATGCCATCGGTGCGCAAGGCGTATTGGAGGAAGTTGCGGGGAGCCCCTTTGCTGCCGGGAACGGGCCTGCCGCCGTTGCCGTTTCCGGGAATGGGCACTACGTTTACGTGGCCAACGAGAACAGCACCGTTATTTCCGCTTTTGCGGTGGATTCAGGGGGCAGGCTTGTTCCGATCGCCGGCAGCCCCTTTGCCGTCGGCGACTCTCCCGTCGCCGTGGACGCCGCCGGCTCTCGTTTGTATGCCGTCAACAGGGCCGGCAACGATGTATCGACCTGGACCATCGTGCAAGAGGCCACGTCGTCGGGCACTGCCGCCGGGGCACTTGTGCCACTCGATTTCGCCGCGCCTTATCCATCGGGTCTTCATACGGATGCCGTTGTCGTGGATCCGACCGGCCGCTATGTCTGGGCCGTGAATTCCAACTGTCACGATCCGCAACGACCCTGTGCCGGAACCACCGGGTCGGTGTCAGCCTGGCGGCTGGACCCGGTGAGCGGGGCGCTGATTCCTGTTGCCGGCTCGCCGTTCGCTGCCGGCGTGTCGCCGGAACTTTTAGCAGTGAGTCCGGACGGCCGATCCGTGTATGTAGCGAACTGCGGTGCCGGAGGCGAAGACGGCGTGACGGCCTATGCCGTGAACGATCGCGACGGTGCACTGCTTACTGTTGGCGACTATCCGCTTGCGGCCGGCGCGTGTCCATACGGGATCACGGTGAGTCCGAATGGAAGCCACGTCTATACGGCTGATTACGCCGCGAGTGCCATTTCCGTCTTTTCGCGCAACGCCGACGGCAGTCTGGATTTCGTCGAAACGGCGCCGGTGAGCGGCAGCGGTGCGCTTTCCGTCGCGATCACACCCAACGGCCGGTATTTGTATGTCACCAACAACAAGAGCGCCAATGTGTCGGCCTATGCGCTCGATCCGGGTACGGATTTGCCGAATGCAGAGGTTACCGGTTCGCCTTTTCCGGCCAGCTCGAGTACGGACTGGATCGCAATTGATCCGGTTGCTCCATACGCTTATGCCGTCAATTTCTTCACCGACAATCTTTCGGGTTACAGGATCGGGGCGGGCGGGAAACTGACACCGGTGCCCGGTTCACCGATTGCGGTAGGTACGGGTAGACGCCCGCGCGCGGTTGCCGTGGCTCCATTCGGCCGTTATGCATATGTGGCGAACCATACAGGCGATGATGTGTCTGCCTGGCGGATTCTCGCTGATGGGAGTTTGCAGGGCGTGCCGGGTTCACCGTTTCCCGCCGGCAACGAGCCGCTGGCGATTACGGTGGACCCGAGCGGGCGTTACGTTTATACTGCCAATCACTCGGCCAATGATGTGTCGGCCTTTCGCATTGGTGCGAACGGAGCGCTCGCGCCGATCATGGCGAGTTCGCCGTTTCCGGCCGGCTCCGGACCCGAGGCCATCGTGATCGGACCCTAACCCAACCACAAATTCGAGGTATCCGGCAACATGAAGAACAGATTTTCCATGCGCACAGGGCGTTCGCTCTCTGCCCTGGCAGGTACGGTCATACTTGTCGTCTTGCTGGGCGGTTGCGGCGGAGGCGGTGGCAGTAATCCCAAGCCCCCGCCGCCCAAGCCGCAGGTGAGCGCGGCCAAGTCCACCATCACGGCGGTGCCGGCGAGCGTCACGGCCGATGGCAGGGCCGCGGCGGCCATTACCGTAACCCTCAAAGACACCAAGGGGCAACCGTTCACGGGCTCGGCGAGCGTGGATATCAGCGCCGATCCCTGCGCGAGTTGCACGCTTCACTATACCAATGACAATGGGCAGGT
This sequence comes from uncultured Gammaproteobacteria bacterium, assembly GCA_964554305.1. Classification (GTDB taxonomy): domain Bacteria; phylum Pseudomonadota; class Gammaproteobacteria; order JAKDMP01; family JAKDMP01; genus JAKDMP01. Next base: position 12,251 of record CAZKOE010000004.1, on the reverse strand, counting down.
GACGGGCACCCTCAAATCCGCGGTTGCCGGAGACATCACGCTGAGCTTCACGGTCAACGGCACGGCATCGCCCAACACGGCGACGGTGCACTTTGTCGCCGTCCCGCAGGTGAGCGCGGCGAAATCCACCATCACGGCGGTGCCGGCGAGCGTCACGGCCGACGGCAAGGCGGCTGCTGCCGTTACCGTGACTCTCAGGGACACCAAGGGTCAACCGTTCACGGGCTCGGCAAAGGTGAACATCAACGCCGATCCCTGCACGATCTGCACGCTCCACTACACCAACGACAATGGCCGGGTGACGGGCACCCTCAAATCCGAGGCCGCCGAAGACATCACGTTGAGCTTCGCGGTCAACGGCACGAAATCGCCCAGTACGGCGACGGTACATTTTGTCGCCCTCCCGCCGCCCGCGACGCATTCGCTGGCGGGCGCGGTCGTGAGTGGAGGTCGGCCCGTGGATGGCGCGACGGTCAAGGTCTGGGCGGCCAGTCCCACGCCGCATGCGCCGGCGACTCTGCTCGGAGTCGGACAAACGGATGCGAGCGGCAAATTCAAGGTCGGATTTGACTCGGTGCCCGGCACGGGCCAGGTCGTGTATGCCGTGGCGAGCGGCGGCGATGCGGGTGCGGGCGTCAATGACGCGATCCGGCTTGCGACCATTGCCGGCCGTTTCTGCCGCGGCAGCGACTGCGGTTTTTCTTCCACGGTGACGATCAACCCGCTGACGAGCGTCGCCACGGCCTACAGTCTTGAGGGCTACACCGATCTTTCAGGCGGAACTGTCAATATCTCAGGCCCCGCGTCGGGGCCGGGACTCATCAACGCCGTTGTTACGTTCGCTACCCTGGTGAATGCCGCGAGCGGCAAGGTCGCCGTGTCCGGCGCCAGTACGGTACTCTGCATCGGCGGCGATGACGAGCCGGACAACTGCGACGCGCTGCGTAAACTGAATACACTGGCAAACTTTGTCGCTGCCTGCACGGCCAGCGCCGGCCCCGGCTCGACGGCTTGTAGTGGTTTGCTCGCCGGGGCCGGTTCGGTCACCGACACTTTTGCCGCGTTGTTCCATATCGCCACTCAACCGGCGCTGCGCAGCGCCGGCGCCGGCGTTTACGAACTGGTTCCGGCGCCCGCGACCGCGTATTCGCCCGCGTTGACGCGGGCGCCGAACGACTGGAGCCTCGCCCTTGTCTACACGGGCGGGGGCATGCGATCGGCGCGCAACGTTGCCGTGGACGCCGAGGGCAATGTCTGGGTGACCAATTACATTCCCTCTGATCCGCCCGCTACGCCGCACGGCAAGGTGAGCAAGTTCGCGCCCGACGGCACGGCTCTGTCGCCGCCCACGGGCTTTACCGGCGGCGGCTTGAGTGGCTCCGCCGGTCTCGCCATTGACGGCAACGGCAACGTTTGGATCGGCAACTGGAACGGCGGCAATGGCACCATCGTCACCGAACTCGCGCCCGATGGCACGCCCGTCGCAGCGCAAGGCTATACCATCAGTGGCACCAGTCCGGGGCCGTATGGAGTCGCGATCGCGAAAGACGGCACTGTCTGGGTGGCCGATTTCGGCAACAGTTCGCTCACTCATCTCGACGCCTCCGGTACCGAAATCGCTCAGTATCGCGGCGGGGGCATTTCGTTGCCGATATCGATAGCGGTGGATGCGCTCGGTGACGTGTGGATCGCCAACCAGGCCGGTCTCAGCGTGAGCGAGTTTGCGCCCGGCGCCGCCACGTGGCTTTCACCCGCGGCGGGTTACACTGGTGGAGGGTTGAACGAGCCCGATAGTCTTGCGCTGGATGCGGACGGCAATGTGTGGGTACCGAATTTCTTCGGCCCGCATTATCCCGCCAACGGCAGCGCCGTTACCGAACTCGTGGGCGGCAACACGCCCCCCGCGACCTGTCCCAGGCATCCCGGACCGGGCGATACCGGTTGCCCGCTTTCGCCGGTGGACGGGTTCATGGGCGGGGGATTGTATGCGGCCAGCATCGCGGCCGTGGACAGCGCCGGGCATATCTTTATCAGCAACTACCACGGCAACAGCCTGACCGAACTCGCGACGGCGGACGGAAGTGCTCTCAGCCCGGCGAACGGCTACCGCAATCCTGGCATCAATCTGCCCGAGGGCGTCGCGATAGACGCCTCCGGCAATCTGTGGATGGTTTCCTCGGCGCCGCCCAAGCTGGTCAAGTTCATCGGCATCGCCGCGCCGGTGAAAACGCCGCTTTCAGGCCTTCCGATCGCCCCCTGATCCCGGGGGAACTGTTTCTGTTTCGCATTGCCGGTTGCTGGCCTGAACGCGGTGAAACCCGACGCCCCGGGTGGGCCTTGCCGTCGGCTTTTGCGTTGCTTAATCAACCTTCCCTGTTGTGTCCTTATGTCCTGGAGTCATGCGGATGCTTGCGTTTTCAGGGAGCTGGTTTATAATGCCGCGAAAGCTTGAAATCGGCGCCGCATCAGGAGGAAGGCGGTGTCGAGGCCCCGGCCAGAATCCCCAGCCCGGATGCGGGCAGCGGAGGTGATTACAAGCCCGACCCCGGCCAAGCTCGCGGATGCCGCCTGCCCGTCCTGGCGAGTGCGGCGATGCGGTTTGGAGCGCGGCCGCAAAACGGTTCGCGTATGCAAGTGGGCAGGGTGCGGGCAAGAGGCGGCTGAAATCCCCTTGGCTTGAGCCTGTTCCGTGGCGGCCCACCGGGTTGATCCGAAAGGCGGAGGTGAGCCATGTTCAAGTTTTCATTTGTGACAGCACGGAATTCTTTTGTAGCGTGGGCCGTTACGATGGCGGCGGGCGCCGCGTTGATTGCGGGTACCGGGCTTCTTGCGGGCTGCCCGTCGCACTCGAGCGAGCAGTCGAGCGCGTCGGCGCCGGTGGCGCAGGCCGCCGTTTTTCACGGTAGCGTCTTCGGCGGACGCCAGCCGATCAAGGGCGCCTTCGTCACGGTTTACGCCGTGGCGCCCGACGCGGCGACGGCGACGCTCGCGGCGACTATCGGCACCGCAATCACGGGCGCCAACGGGCAGTTCAGCATTGCCAGTTTCTCGCCCGTACCCGCGAACGGGGCGATCATCTATGTCACGGCCCATGGGGGCAACTCGCTGGGCGGCGATCCGAGTGTATCCAGCAATGCCGCCATTTATCTGATGACCATCGCGGGCGCTTACTGCTCAGGTGGCGACGGCTGCAATTTCCCCGGCTTTGTCAACGTCAACGAGTTGACCACCGTTGCAGCGGTTTACAGCGCGGGGAATTTCTTCGGCGCTGCGGGCATCACGGGGCCCGGTGCCGGCCAGGCGCAGGCGGCGAAGACCTTCCTCAATCTGGTGGATCCGGCGACCGGGACCGCGCGTGTGCCGGGCACCGACGAGGGCGCTTCCTGTACCGGTAGCGGCGATCCGGTGAACTGCGAGGCGCTCAGGCGCATGGACACACTCGCGAACATTGCCGCCTTCTGCGTCAATCAGCAGAGCGCCGGCGCCGCGGCCTGCACGAACCTCTTTTCGGCCGCCACGCCCAGTGGCGGCACGACGCCGAGCCTGGTGTTGTATGCGATGAAGAATATTGCCGACGTTGGCGAGGTCCGCAACCAGGGCACGGCGATCTTCAATCTGGGGGCTTCGGCCACGCCGATTTATGCGCCTGCGCTTGCCAGTGCGCCGCGGGCCTGGACGCTCGCGCTGCGTTTCACCGGCGGCGGTCTCAACCCGAGTCCGGCCGTCGCGGCGGCGCAGGCGCAGGCCCGACTGGCAGCCTACACCGGCCCCGAGGCGAGCGACTTCGCGCCGAGCGGCAGCGGTGCCGAACTGCGACTCGCGCCGCAAAGCAGCGTGAGTTTGCTGGAGAACCATGCGACGCTGCTCGGTGCGCATACTGCAAGCGCGCCGATCAAGCTGACCTTCGGATTGAAGCTGCGCAACGTCGCGGCGCTCAAGCACTTCCTGCGTGACGTTGCCGATCCGGCGAGTCCGACCTATCGGCATTTCCTGACGCCGCAACAATTCACTGCGCTGTACGGGCCGAGCGCGAGCGACGTGGCCACCGTGACCGATTGGCTGCAAAGCCGCGGTATCCGCGTGCTCAAGGTCTCCTCCAACCGCACGTTGATTCACACCGAGGCCAGCACCGGTGCATACGAGCAGGCGCTCGGCATTCACGTCAACGACTACCGCATGAACGGGCGCGAGTTCTACAGCACGACGGACAGCCCAACGCTGCCGCGCGCGGTCGCCGGGCGGCTGACCGGCATCCTCGGCCTCAACCATGGCGTGCAGATGCACCCGCACTCGCATATCAAGTCGCTGCCACTCGCGTTCGCGGCACGCGGCTCGGTTCCGAGCCCGGCGGCCGGTGCCTGTTCGACTCCAATCCCGGATTCCACCAACTACTTCAATCCCTGCCAGATTCAGCAGGCCTACGACTGGCCGAGCGTGACCGACACGGCCAACGGTGCCGGCGTCACGATTGCGATCGTCACCGCCGCGAGCAAACTGACGGGCGGCGGCAATTTCAACGGGCCCGCTCTGTTCTGGTCGGCTTACGGGTTGCCCGCGCACGCCATCACGACCGTCGCGGTGGGCGGGCCGCCGGCGTCCACGGCCGGGCAGGCGGAAACCGTACTCGATGTCGAGTGGAGCGGGGCGATGGCGCCAGGCGCGGCGATCCGTGTGTATATCACTGCCACCCCGAGCCTTCTCACGGCCACGACCGCCTACAACCAGGTGGTGACCGACAACCTTGCTCAGGTGATGACGACGAGTTGGGGTGTCTGCGATGCTCAAGGTCCCCATTATTTCGTCCAGACCGACGAGCCGATCTTCCTGCAGGCGGCGGCGCAGGGGATTTCGATGTTTGCGGCGGCTGGCGATCACGGTTCGGGCGACAATTGCTTCAATGGCACGAACAACAACGCCGACTATCCGTCTTCCAGCCAGTGGATCACGTCGGCCAACGGCACCGTGCTTTCCATTGCCGACACCAGCGGGACTTATTGGGGCGAGACCGCGTGGATATTCAATAGCCCTCTGGCCGGTTGGGGCACCGGCGGCGGGGTCAGTCAGATTTTCGCCGAGCCGTTCTGGCAGGTGGGCAACGGCGTGCCGCAAAACGGCCATCGCAACAATTCCGATCTCTCGCTCAATGCAGGATCCACCCATCCTTATGTGACGCTGGACTACACCGCCAGCGGACCAAGCGGGCCGGGTTACTACTACTTTCTTGCCTATGGCACGAGCGCCGTCGCGCCGATGCTGGCGGGGATGTTTGCCGTGGGCGTTTCCCACCAACCGGGCCTGATTCGCCTCGGCCAGTCGAACGAGCAAATCTACAACGACGCCAACGCGCATTACGCAACGGACTTCCGCGACGTCACCAGCGGCTGCAACGGCTGGTTGCCGGGCACTCCCGGCGGCTCCATGGATTCCTGCGCCGGGACGGGCTGGGATCATCCCACCGGCTGGGGCAGCCCCAAGGCGGCGAACCTGCTTCAACATCTCGGCGTGCAGGGCCCCGCCGCGCTTGCCGTGGACAAGAACGGCAATATCTGGGTCGTGAACTACGAGGACAACACGTTGAGTGAGTTCGATGCCCAGGGCACGCCGGTTGCCGGAAGCCCGTTTGGGTCGGGTGATCTCGACGGGCCCGTGGCCGTCGTGGCCGATGGCGCGAGCCATATCTGGGTGGCGAACCACGCGGGCGGCAACCTCGCGGAATTCGATGCCGACAACGGCAGCTTCCTCACGAGCGTTCCCGCCAGCGCGCCTACCGCCCTTGCCGCCGGCGTCACCCCCGGCATCGTCTGGACTGTCGGTGAGCATACACTCATCAAGGTGAATGCGACGGGAAGCTCTCCTCTGCCCACTTCCCTCACCAGCGTCAATCTCGACGACCCCGTCGGTGTGGCCGCGGGGACATCCCCGGTTGGTATTTTGGTTTTGATTGCGAATCATGCAAATGGGAGCTTTTGCGCAGCCCAGTCCTTATCCTTAAGCGGCCTTAATTGCTTTTCCGCGTCCGCGTTGAGCGGTCCGGTGGGCATCGCCGTTTCCAGCGGTGTCAGCGGCACTTGGCTTGCCAATAACAACCAGAATTCCGTGACCGTGTTCGATCCTTCGTCGGCGTCGACCTCCGTCACCGGCGCCGGGCTCGACGGCCCGATGGCGATCGCCGTGGACAGCGCGGGCGATGCCTGGATTGCGAACGGCTTCGGTCATTCGATCAGCGCATTCGCTGCCGATTACAGTAACAGTCCACCGACGGTGACCGCGATCTCGCCGCCGGCTCCGGCGACAAGCCTGCAAGGCGGCTACGCGGGTGCGGGGCTCGCCTGGCCGCGCGGCATCGCGATTGACGCGGCCGGTAACATCTGGACCACCAGCAACGCGCCCAACGATCGCGGCCTGGTGGAGTTCATCGGTCTCGCCGCCCCCGCCCATAGTCCATAGTTGGACAGGTCGGTTACCGCTTCCCCTTGCGCGTCTTCGAGAAAGGGGAGTTTGTAGGGGTTCTTCTTGCGGCGCTTCGAGTTTCGTGCTGCGCCGGAAGACATCCCCCTCGATCCCCCTTCGCTTGCGAAGGGGGAGGCGGGATTTACGATTCTGTCGGCTACTCCCGTCATTTTGAACGGCGCGCCAAGGGTGGTTGGCGCGGTTATTTGGTACCATGTATGCCCGGTCAGCAGTGGACGCCGGGCGATGGAGACGCGGTTCATTTTCGTGACGGGCGGGGTGGTCTCCTCGCTCGGCAAGGGTATTGCCGCGGCCTCGCTGGCGGCGCTGCTGGAAGCGCGCGGGCTCAAGGTGACGCTGGTCAAGCTCGACCCCTACATCAACGTGGACCCGGGCACCATGAGCCCGTTTCAGCACGGCGAGGTGTTCGTCACCGAGGACGGCGCGGAGACCGACCTCGATCTCGGCCATTACGAGCGCTTCGTCACCACGCGCATGACGCGCAACAACAATTTCACCGCCGGCCAGGTGTACGAGTCGGTGATCCACAAGGAGCGCCGCGGCGATTATCTCGGCGGCACCGTCCAGGTCATCCCCCACATCACCGATGAGATCAAGGCGAAGATTCGCACCGGCGCCGACGATGCCGACGTCTGCCTGGTCGAGATCGGCGGCACGGTGGGCGACATCGAATCGTTGCCGTTCATGGAGGCCATCCGCCAGATGGGCGTGGAGCAGGGCCGCGAACGGGCGATCTTCCTGCACCTTACACTCGTGCCCTATATCGCCACCTCGGGCGAGATCAAGACCAAGCCGACCCAGCACTCGGTCAAGGAACTGCGCTCGATCGGCATCCAGCCCGATGTGCTGCTGGCGCGTGCGACCCGGCCGCTTCCGCGTGAGGCCCGGCGCAAGATCGCGCTTTTTACCAACGTGGAAGAGCGTGCCGTGATTTCCGGCGTGGATGCTGCCGATATCTACGAGATTCCGCTGCTCTTGCACGAGGAGGGGCTGGACGAGATCGTGGTCCGCCGGCTCCGGCTCGATGTGCCGCCGGCGGATCTCGGGGAATGGCGCCGCGTGGTCGAGGCGCGCAAGCACCCCACCGACGAGGTAAACATTGCCATGGTCGGCAAGTACGTCGATTTGGCGGATTCCTACATGTCGTTGAACCAGGCGCTTGCCCACGGCGGTTTGCGTACGGCGACGCGGGTCAATATTCGCTACGTCGTTGCGGAGACGCTCGAACGGCGCGGAACGGCCGAGCTCGACCGGATGGATGCGATCGTCGTGCCGGGCGGCTTCGGCGATCGCGGCATCGAGGGCAAGATTCGCGCGGCGGAATACGCACGCACGCGGGGCGTGCCCTATCTTGGCATCTGCCTCGGCATGCAGACGGCGGTGGTGGAATTCGCCCGCCACGTGGCCGGGTTCGAAGGGGCGCATTCGACCGAATTCGATGCGGCGGCGGCTCATCCGGTGATCGCGCTGATCGAGGAATGGCAGGACCGTGCCGGCACCACGGAACGGCGCGATGCCCAGAGCGACCTGGGCGGTACCATGCGCCTCGGCGCCCAGGCGAGTCATCTCGGAGCGGGCAGCCGCATGCGCGAAATCTACGGCCGCGACACGATTCACGAACGCCATCGCCACCGCTATGAGTTCAACGAGAATTACGCCGAGCGGCTCGAGAAGGCGGGACTCGTGATCTCGGGCCGTTCCGACGACAACCTGGTGGAAGCGGTGGAACTGCCCGATCATCCCTGGTTCATCGGCTGCCAGTTTCATCCGGAGTTTTCCTCCACGCCGCGCCTCGGGCATCCCCTGTTCGAATCCTTTGTCGCCGCCGCGCTGGCCGCACGCAAGCGTGGCAGCGAAGCGCGTAGCGCGGTGCGTGCATGAAACTCTGCGGTTTCGCGGCCGGCAACGAACAACCGTTTTTCCTGATTGCGGGTCCTTGCGTGATCGAGAGCGAAGCCCTGGTATTCGAGGTCGCGGAGAAGTTGAAGAAAATTGTTGAAACACTTGGTATCCATTTGATATTCAAGGCATCTTTTGACAAGGCCAATCGCTCCTCGATCAAGAGTTTCCGGGGCCCGGGCCTGGCCGAGGGTCTGAAGATCCTGGCTCGCGTGCGCGAGGAGTTCGCGCTGCCCGTGCTGACCGACGTGCACGAGGACACGCCGATCGAAGCCGTCGCGGAAGTAGTGGACGTCATTCAAACGCCGGCTTTCCTGTGCCGGCAGACCAACTTCATTTTGCGTGCGGCGGCCGCCGGCAGGCCCGTCAACATCAAGAAGGGACAGTTTCTTTCGCCCGGGGAAGTCGCAAACGTCATCGCCAAGGCGAAGTCCACCGGCAACGAGGCGATCATGATCTGCGAGCGGGGCTACAGCTTCGGGTACGGCGATCTCGTGAGCGACATGCGCGGCATGCCGGTGATGCGCGCGACGGGCTGCCCCGTCGTCTTCGATGCGACGCACAGCGTGCAGCAGCCGGGGGCGCTCGGGCGAAGCTCGGGCGGAAGGCGCGAGTTCGTGCCGCCGCTTGCCCGCGCCGCCGTTGCGGCCGGGGTGGCGGGTCTGTTCATGGAAACGCACCCGCGGCCCGAAGAGGCGCTGTCCGATGGTCCGAACGCCTGGCCACTCGATCGCATGGCGGAGCTTCTTGCCGTGCTCAAGGATGTGGACGCGGCGGTGAAGGCGAAACCCTGGGCCGAGGCGGAGTGGTTTTCGCACCGGGTTGAATGATGCGCTGGCTGGTTGTCGTCGCGCTGGTCGTGTGCTTCATTTTCCTGCAACGGGGGCTTTGGTCCACGGCCAGCGGCTTGCCTTACGGTTGGCAGCTCAACACCGAGATCGCCAAGCGCAGGCAGGCAAACGCAAAACTCGCCCGGGAAAATGCCGAACGTCTGCAGGAAGTCAAGGCGCTCAAGGCGGGCGGCGCGGCCATCGAAGAGCATGCGCGTACGGACCTCGGCTGGGTCAAGCGCGGCGAAACCTTTTACCAGATCGTGCGTGCGCCGGCGAGCGTCGCAAAGCCGGCCAGGACGCGGGCGCCGGCACCCGCTACCGGCAAGTAGAATGAGCCTGCCGGCGCGAGCCACGAACCTTTCCCGGTACCGGAGTCGGAGTGTCGGAGACACGCGGCTTCTCCCGTGTGCTTTCCGGTCCGCATTTTTGAACGGAATGTAACGATGGCGATGTGGGCGATCATTCCGGCGGCGGGCAGGGGCGAACGTTTCGGGGCGGGCCGCCCGAAGCAGTACCTGCCGCTTGCGGGCCAGCCGATGCTGGCGCACAGTCTTGCACCGTTCCTCGCTTCGCCCGCGATAGACGGGGTGGCGGTGGCGCTGGCGGCGGACGACGAAGAATGGCCGCGAGTCGCTCCCGGTCATCCCGCGAAACCGTTGCTCACCGTGACCGGTGGCGCCAGCCGCGCGGCATCGGTTGCCGCCGCGCTCGAGGCCATGGCGAATCGGCTTGGCGACGACGATTGGGTACTCGTCCACGATGCGGCCCGGCCCTGCCTTTCCGGCGGCGATCTCGAACGGTTGATCGCGGCACTTCGCGACGAGCCGGTCGGCGGTATTCTTGCCGCGCCCCTCGCCGATACCCTGAAGCGCGCAGACGCCGCCGGGAGCATCATCGCGGAAACGATTGAACGCGATCGTTTGTGGCGGGCGCAGACACCGCAGATGTTTCGTTTCGGGCTGCTGCGCCGCGCGCTTGACGCCGCCGCGGCCGCCGGCTTCGAGGTGACCGATGAGGCGATGGCCATGGAGCATGCAGGCTTCGCGCCGCGGCTTGTCGCTGCCCTGGAGAGCAACTTGAAGGTAACGCGTCCGGAGGATTCGTCATTGGCCGAGGCGGTACTTGCCGGGCGCAAGATGATAGAATCTCCGGCATGAAAACGGAGCACATCGCTTTACAATCCGAACAATCGGGCGATCGTGACAGCCGCGGGAACCGAGGTGACGATTGCAACTCCCGCACGGTCGATTCGAACCGCGATGCCGGCGGCGTACGCGAGTTCGGCGGGCCGAGTGGTCCCGAACCGACGCGCTATGGCGACTGGGAGCGAAAGGGGCGCTGCATTGATTTCTGACACGCGGCCCATCTCTCCACATCTCGGGATCTATCGCTGGCGGATCACGATGACGCTCTCGATCCTGCATCGAGCGTCGGGGATCATACTTTATACCGGAGCGCTCGGGCTGACGTACTGGCTCGTCGCGCTTGCGCTCGGGCCGCATGCCTTCGCGACGGCGCGCTGGTTCTTTCATTTCTGGGTGGGACAGGCGCTGCTCTGCCTGTGGAGCCTCGCGTTTTTCTATCATCTGCTGAACGGCGTGCGCCACCTGGTCTGGGATACCGGGCATGGTTTCGACAAGCCCGTTCACGCCAAACGCGGAGCGCTTCAATATCGGGTGAGCGGCTGGCTCGTCGTTCTGGGCGCACTGGTTCTGACCGCCGCGGCCTGGGCCTTCGGCTGGTTGATCGCCGGGGGCGTGCTGTGAAGTATCGTTCCGATCTCGGCATTGCAAGAGGCAAGGGTTCGGCCAAAAACGGCACCTCCCACTGGCTGCTGCAGCGGGCAACCGCGCTGGCGATGATTCCGCTCGGCCTGGCGGCTGCGGTGCTCTTTTTCTGGCTCATGCGCACCGGCTACTACCCGGTCTTCGCGCTCATGCACCGGCCCTGGGTGTTGCTCTTTGCGGTGTTGCTGGTCGCCGTCGTGTATTGGCACGGCTACCTCGGACTCAAGGTCGTGATCGAGGATTACCTGTCTCCGGGCAAGGCTTTCGTTTGCATCGCTCTCGTCAGGTTTTTGAGCATCGCGCTCGCGTTGCTCGGCATCATCGCCGCCGCGATGGCCGGTTTCAGGAGTTTCTGACGTGACAAGCGGCGATTACGAGGTCATCAACCACAGCTACGATGTGGTCGTCGTGGGTGCGGGTGGAGCGGGCTTGCGCGCGACGCTGGGACTCGCCGAGGCGGGACTCAAGACCGCCTGCGTCACCAAGGTTTTTCCGACGCGCAGCCACACGGTCGCCGCGCAGGGCGGGATGGCCGCCTCGCTCGGCAACATGGGCGAGGACGACTGGCGCTGGCACATGTACGACACCGTCAAGGGCGGCGACTGGCTGGGCGACCAGGACGCGATCGAATACATGTGCCGCGAGGCGCCGGCCGCCGTGGTCGAACTCGAGCACTACGGCCTGCCGTTCTCGCGCACCGAAGAAGGCAAGATTTATCAACGGCCCTTCGGCGGCATGACCACGCACTTCGGCGAGGGCACCGCGCATCGCACCTGCGCCGCGGCCGATCGCACCGGCCACGCGATGCTGCATACGCTCTACCAGCAATCGCTCAAGCACAAGGCGGAGTTTTTCATCGAATGCTTCGCGCTCGATCTCCTGATGGAAGAGGGCGTTTGCCGCGGGCTTCTGGCCTGGGATTTGATGACGGGCAAGCTTCATCGCTTCGCCGCCCAGCGCGTCGTTCTCGCCACCGGTGGCTACGGGCGGGCGTACTTCTCCTGCACCTCGGCGCATACCTGCACCGGCGACGGTGGCGGGATGGTGCTCCGCGCGGGCCTGCCGTTGCAGGACATGGAGTTCGTGCAGTTTCACCCCACCGGGATTTACGGTTCGGGCTGCCTGATTACCGAGGGTTCGCGCGGCGAAGGCGGCTACCTTACCAACGCCGAGGGCGAGCGCTTCATGGAACGTTACGCGCCGCATGCGAAGGATCTCGCCTCGCGCGACGTGGTGAGCCGGGCGATGACGATCGAGATCC
>CAZKOE010000003.1:17344-33968 GCA_964554305.1 uncultured Gammaproteobacteria bacterium | reverse complement strand
TACGCCCACGACATCGCCTGGCTCAGGCTCACCGCGCGCGCCCCCGGAACCATTCGTGTGACCGCCGCCGCCGCCGCGGGAACGCTCGGCGACGCGATGGCGGCGACGATTCCCGTGCGCCGCGCCAAAACACCCGTCACCGCTTCCGAATACGGGAGCACGGCGGGACGGAAACAAAGCGTCCCGATCAAGCTGCCGCAAAACGCGATCGCCGGCTCGGCACGTCTGGACGTCAATCTCGCGCCCACCCTGATCGGCGGGCTCGCCGGCGCCTTCGGGGCGCTGCGCGACGACCCGCTCGAAACCTGGGAGGCGAGGCTCAGCCGCGCTGCGCTCGCGAGCGATTATCTGAAACTCGAACCGACGCTTGGCGACACCGTCAACTGGCCGAAGGCGGCGGACACGATCGCGACGGCCCTGAATACGTCCGCCAACTTTCAGGCGACGAACGGCGGCATGGCCTTCTGGATTCCGCGCGCCAAATTCGTGAGTCCATGGCTGTCCGTGTACACCGCGCTCGTCTTCGACTGGCTCGCCAGGGCGGGGCACGCTCCGCCCGCCAAGGTGCAGACTCGACTGCGCGACTATCTGCAGAAGGAGATTCTCGCCGCCGCACCCGGAGGCAACGAAGGGGCCGCGGCGCCCGTCCTACGCGCCGGCGCGCTCGCCGCGCTCGCGCCCGCCGGCAACCTGTCCAAAGGCGCCGTCGCCGCAATGATTCCCGAACTGCCGCGGTTGCGCCTGTTCGGCCGGGCGCTGCTGCTCGAAGCGGCGCTTGAAGTGAAGGACAAAACCAGCGCCAGGACCATCGTGCAATCCATCTTCTCCCACGCCGAGGAGTCGGCGGGAGGGCTCTTCTTCGACGAAAAGGAAGCCGGAGCCTACCTCGACATCCTGGCGACGCCGTTGCGCACGAATTGTGCAATCCTCGACGCGTTGAGCCAATATGCCGCGACCGCGAAAGGCCGCGGCCTCGTCGGCACGACACCGCAGAAGCTGATGCGCGGGGTCGCCGCAGCCCGCACGAGCGGCGGCGCCTGGCCGAACAGCCAGGAAAACGTCTTCTGCACGACCGCAACCGCGCATTACGCCGCAGTCTTCGAAGGGCCGGTCCACCGGCTGGGTGCCGAAGTCCGTTCGGCCGGCAAGGCCATCGGCGAAGCCCGATTTGCCTCGCGGCGCACACCGGCCCAAAAGCTGTCCGCGCCGATACCCGCCACGGCGAAAACCCAAACGGTTACGGTTACTCCGCATGGCAAGGGGCGTCTTTATTACACTGTCAATCTGACTTATGAGCTATCGCCTGCTGCTCTGCACGCGGCGGACGCGGGCTTCACCATCCGCCGCGAATACCGCCTCCGGAGCGGCGGCAAATGGAGTCCCGTCACGCCCCAAACTCCGCTCCATCGCGGCGACGTGGTACGCGTGGATCTCTACATAGACGTTCCGACCGAGCGCCACCATGTCGTGCTCACCGATCCCCTGCCGGGCGGCTTCCAGGCAGTCAACCGCCGGCTTGCGACCGCCATGCGCAGCACGCCCGCCAAACAGCCGGGCAACGGCGTGCTATTCTTCGACTACGGTGCCTGGCCCAACGGGTCGATCACGACGAGCGGTTTTTACCACCGCGAGACGGGCTTCGACGCGGTGCGTTTCTTCGCCGACAACCTGGCCGCCGGGCATTATCACCTCGTTTACGCCGTTCAGGTCATCAGCCCCGGGCGCTTCATCGCACCGCCGCCGACGATCCGGGAAATCTACCACCCCGACGTGTTCGGCCGCGGCGAACCGCAGCATATCCACATCGCCATGCCGAAGAGCCCGTGAGTCCGATCAGTCAGTGTTCCGCCGTCGTTTCCTGATCGCCGCCGCCATCGCGACGGCCGTCGCGCTCGGTGCGGTGGCTGCCCTGGTCTTCACCACGCGGGACGCACTCATGCCGCTGCCGGCAACGCTTCCGCCCCCGCCCGCGGCGCGCATCCTGACCTTCACGGCGCGCGACGGCATGCCGCTCAACCGCACCCACCGGGCGCGCTTCAACTACAGCGCAACCTTACCCCTGTGGCGCATCCCGCCCCTTGTCAAAAAGGCCTTCATCGCCTCCGAGGACAAGCGCTACTGGCACCACGGCGGTGTGGATTGGCGTGCGCGTTTTGCCGCAACGTGGACGAATATCCGCGCGGGGAACGCGGTTCGCGGCGCGAGCACCATCGGCGAACAAGCGGCGCGCATCCTCGAACCGCGCCCACGCACGTACTGGGGCCACTGGACGGCGGGCTTCGACGCGGGCCGCCTGCTCGATCGCTTCGGTCACGCCGAAGTGCTTCAGTTTTATCTCAACCAGGTGCCCTACGGTGCCGACCGCCGCGGCGTGCTCCCCGCCGCCCGCTATTACTTCGGGCGCGATCTCGCCGCGCTGTCGCCGGCGGAAATGCTCGCGCTCGCGGTGCTCGTACGCTCGCCCGTACACTACGATCCGCGCAGCCATCCCAAGGCATTGCGCCGCGCCATTGACGCGCTCGCCGCGCGAATGAAGTCCGAACAGGCAATTGGCGTCGCTACCTATCGGGCCATCCTCGCCTCGCCCGTCACGCCCGGCAAACCCGAACTGGCCGTCGAGGCCGGACCGTTCGTCGCCTACGCTCGCCGGCGCGCACAGGTTCTCGGCTTTCGCGGGCTGAATCTGCATACCACTCTCGATTCCGCGCTCGAGGTTTTCGTGCAAAAGGCTTTGCGCGCCCGTCTCACGGCGCTTACGGGACGCGGGGTGAGAAACGCGGCCGCGCTGGTGGTGGACAACGCGAGCGGCGAGATTCTCGCCTGGGCCGTCGCGCCGGCCGGGAAAGCCTACGCGCTCGATCCCGTACTCCTGCCGCGGCAACCCGGCTCGGCACTCAAACCCTTCGTGTACGCACTGGCCATGGAACGTCTCGGCTGGCAGGCCACCACCGTCATCGAAGACTCGCCGCTCGCCGAGAAGATCGGCACGGGCGTGCACCGTTACCGAAACTACAGCGGACACTTCTACGGGCCGGTGAGCCTGCGCTACGCTCTCGCAAACTCGCTCAACATCCCGGCGGTAAAAACGGCGCAGGCCGTCGGCGTGGCGAATATTCTCAAGTTCCTTCATCGCCTCGGCTTCGCCACCTTCGACAAGCCGGCTACCTACTACGGTCCGGCCATCGCGATCGGCGACGGACCCGTCCGACTCTTCGACATGGTACAGGCCTATGCCACACTGGCGCGTCACGGAAAATTCCTGCCGTTGCGCGCGCTGCTGAAAGCGCCGAAGCCACCGGCACGCCCGGTCATTGCGCCCACCGTCGCTTCGCTGGTCGCGAACATTCTTTCCGACTCGCGCGCGCGTGCCACGGAGTTCGGCGCCGCCAGCGTGCTCGACCTCCCGGAGCCCACGGCCGTGAAGACCGGCACCTCGAGCGACTACCGCGATGCTTGGACCCTGGGTTTTGACAACCGTTACACCGTCGGCGTCTGGATGGGCCGCCTCGACGGCGGGCGCATGCGTCGGCTCACAGGCTCCCTCGGCCCGGCGTTCGTGCTGCGCCAGATATTCGATTATCTGCGCCGCAACGGGAACTACCCGGGCCTCTGGCGCAGCCCGCGACTCGTGCGCGTGCATGCTTGCGAGTGGATCGGCGGCCCGGCGTGCATCCCGCGCCTGGATTGGCGCTTGCCGGACGGGACCGGGACACCACCGATCAACAGGCAAGGGCTCGCAATAGTCCGCCCGCTGCCGGGCGAAACGCTGGCGCTCGATCCGCGCCTGGCCGCCTCCGAGCAGCGTTACCGCTTTCAAATTGCCGTCGGCGCAGATCGGGTCACAAAGGTTTCATGGATCCTCGACGGCAAGCCGCTGGCCACGACCCGCAAATCCGTCGAAGACTGGCCGATGGCTCCCGGGCGGCACGGCCTGTCGGCCCTCGTCTGGCTTGCCGGCCGGAACAAACCCGCGCGGCTCGGCCCGGTTCATTTTCGCGTCATCGACGCGGGGCGGCGCCGGCTCGCCTCTTCGCCGACACCCTGAGCCCCATGTCCGGCAGTGCTATGATTCGTGCATGACCCGCAAGGCATTCGTGACCGAAGTCATCGCCCTCGCCGGAACGACAGCTCTCGCTTTCCTGCTCTTCTGGTTGTCGCTTTACCTCGCGGGGATCGTGGTCATTCTTCCTGCGGCCCTCACTTTTTTTATCGCGATCGCGGTCCTGTGGCGTAAAATGCGGAACCTGCAATCATTCGCGGAGTACGGCGTGTTCGCCTGGCTCGTGGCTACGCAAGTGAGTGTCCTGGTCGGTATACTGTTGCGGGTGGTGCCGAGTCTCGGCTCCCCCTTTGACGCGTTAATTTGATCTGCTTTCACATAAGGGAGTCTTCGCAATGAAGCACGAGGAAGACGAGCCGAAAGAAACCGTCTCCAAGACCGGGTTGCTGGAAAAAAGCACCGAATACAACCGGGAACCCGACAACGTGGCAAAAAGCCGCCCGGAGTTTCCCGACGAAGCGGCCCTGACCGAGCAGGATACTGAATATCGGGCAAACACCATACCGCCCCTGGAGAAACGTTTGCGCCACTGGCACCATTGGCGCACCGGAGGCATTTTGTGCGCGCTGGCGGGTATCTTCATGAT
Source organism: uncultured Gammaproteobacteria bacterium (assembly GCA_964554305.1). Lineage (GTDB taxonomy): Bacteria > Pseudomonadota > Gammaproteobacteria > JAKDMP01 > JAKDMP01 > JAKDMP01. The sequence goes on along the minus strand of CAZKOE010000003.1, from coordinate 29,322 downwards.
CATCGGCGGGCATTTCGGCGGGAGCGGCCGCGCCATGCAGATTGCGGGTTTCCTCATCCTCGCCGGTGCCGTGGTCTTCACGGTAGGCGTGATCGGCGGCTGGATCACGCGCCAACGCCCTTTGGACTAGCGGCTCTTCCGATCGAAACGGGCGGTTACGGCCCGCCCGGTGTCGTCCCCCAATCGTGTATACTCCCGGTGACGTCGGGAGGGCGGGACCTTGGGGAAGGTTTCGAACGGATTCACGCTGCTCGAGCTGGTCATCGTGATCGCTTTGATCGCCATCACGGCGACGCTTGCCGTGCCCGGCCTGCGCTCATTCATGACCCTCGGTCGCCGCGCAACCGAAATCAACCGCCTGCGCCGCGATCTGAACTATGCGCGCTCCGAAGCCGTCGCACGCGGTCTCACGGTGAGCCTCTGCACCAGCACGGACGGGAATACCTGCACGGGCAAAGCGGGTATCAGCTGGGACGATGGCTGGATCGTGTTCGTGGACAACGATGCGGATCTGAATCGCGACCCGAAAGAAGCGCTGCTGCGTGTCGAACCCGCCTTTACGGGCAACGACGAGCTAAGCGGAAACCGGTTGCTCGCCCATCATATCGGCTACCAGCGCGAAGGTTTCCTGCAGGGTGTGCACAACGGAACCATCACCTTCACGAGCGCCTCCGGCCGCGTTGCGTTGCGGCGTTGCCTGATTATTTCGCGAACCGGCCGCATACGTACCGTCGACAGCAGCGACAGCCTGTGCGACGGAGAAAACGGCGATTGACTCGGGAGCGAGTGCGGCTGCTCCCATAACATTGGCTCCCCGGGACGGGCTCGAACCGCCGACTTGGTGATTAACAGTCACCCGCTCTACCAACTGAGCTACCGGGGAACAATTCAATTGCCTATTTTATTGATTCCATGGCATGCGGTCAATTCTCCTGGCCGCCGTTCGCGGGAGCCGGCGGCAAATGCCCGCTGTCGAGCCATTCGGCGAAGGGCTCGGCAAGTTCGGGATGCTGCAAACCGAAGGCAACCGTCGCCTTGAGATAGCCGAGCTTGCTGCCGCAATCGTAGCGTATGCCGTCGAATTCGTACCCGTAAACGGCATCTTCTTCCAGCGAGGCCGCGATTGCATCGGTCAGTTGAATTTCGTTGCCGGCGCCGCGCCCGATCTGCCCGAGGCGCTTCAGCACCCCGGGGCCGAGGATGTAACGCCCGACAACCGCCAGGTTCGACGGTGCATCCCCGGGAGCCGGTTTCTCGATCATCCCGCGCACCCGGTACAGGCGCTCGGTTTCGCGTTCCGCATCCAGGATTCCGTAGCTTTGCGTAAGCTCACGCGCAATCCTTTGCACGGCGAGGATCGTGCCCGGATGTTCGCGCCAGGCCTTCAACATCTGCGACAGACAATACTGACCGTTGCCGGCGATGAGATCGTCGGCAAGCACGACAAAGAAGGGTTCTCCGTTGATCAGCGGCGCGGCGCAGGCGACGGCATGCCCCAGCCCCAGCGCCTCGGGCTGGCGAATATGCACGCAGGTCACGTTATCGGGGACGATGTCCTGTACCAACTTGAGTTGCTCGAATTTTTCCTGCGCGGCCAACGTTTTTTCCAGCTCGGGCGCTCGATCGAAGTGATCCTCGATGGCGCGCTTGCCGCGCCCGGTTACGAAGATGAGATATTCCGCGCCCGCCGCCACGGCCTCCTCGACCGCATACTGGATCAGGGGGCGATCCACGATCGGCAGCATTTCCTTGGGACTCGCCTTGGTGGCGGGAAGAAAGCGGGTTCCAAGGCCCGCCACCGGGAAAACCGCCTTGCGGATCCGTTTTTCTTTCATGCCGTTCACTCCTCGCACTTCGCGCCTGGAAACAGGCAAATCTCTTTAAGTATAGGTTATGCCGCATTCGCCGTTTCTTTTTCAGGTTCCGGAAACACGTCCTGGCGCATCGCCATGCTGTCCCAATTGCGGCAACCGGGACAGTGCCAATACAGGGCCTGGGTGCGAAAACCGCAGACGCGGCACAGGTACAGCGGCCGTTGTGCCACCCAATCGGTAAGCAGACGAATCAACGCCGTACGCACCTCCTGAGAGTCCATGAACGAGGCGACGGCGCGCTCGGACAGAGGCTCGACCAACACCGTGAGTTCGCGCTCGATCGCCTCGAACATCGAGGCGCAGCGCAACCGCGGGTGTTTGAGCCCGGCGACCGCGAGAGGCGTGTTGGCGCCGGGCGAACGATTGAGCAGACGCCGGACGGCGGCATCGAAATCGGGTTCGCGCGCACCGCGCGGATAAATAGCGGCAAAAGCCGGAAGCACAACCTCCGCCAGGCGGAGATTGGAATCGAGCAGCTCGCGGTACTCGCGCGCGGCCTCGCGGGTATTCCCGCGTTCGAAGGCACTGCGTGCATAGAGCAGGCGAACCCGCGGCAGGCCGCCTGCGTTACGCCTGGCTTCGGCCAGGGCCCGCCCCATCGCCGCATTGTCGCCCTTGGCGCGGGCTATCTCGGCCAGCTCACAGTAGTACTGCGCGATGATGTGGCGTTCATTGCGCCCGTCGAGTCGTTCCAGGCGACGGCGCATCTCCGCCGCCTGCGGCCAATCCTGCTGCTGCTCGTAGATGGTAACAAGCTGGCGGGCGGCAAAGGCTTGTTGTGCCCTGACCTCCAGCAGATCGGAGAAAATGCGTTCGGCCCGATCGTAAAGCCCTGCGCGCAGGTAATCTTCCCCCAGTTCCCGCAGTGCGGTTTCATGTTGCTCGCGCGAAAGGGACGGCCGGGCAATGAGGTTCTGATGAATCCGCGCCGCGCGCTCGAATTCCCCCTTGCGCCGGAAGAGGCTCCCGAGCGCGAAATGCAATTCGGCCATGTCCGAGTCGCGGTCGGCCAGTTGAATAAAAGTCGCGAGGGCGCGATCGGTTTCCTCGTTCAAAAGATAGGATACCGCTTCGAAATACTCCGAGGGCATGCGTTTGCGTATTCGCGCCCGCCGACGCCCGCGCAACCAGCCCCAGATTACGCCAGCGCCGCCGAGGACGATCAGGAAGATCGCCGCGGCGAGGGCCATGGATTCAGCGCGCATCGCTCAGGGGTGCCCGGCGCAGATTGTTGATCTCCTTGCGTGCCTCGCCAAGTTGGCGGTGCGAATGGCGTGCCCGCGCCCGCGCCCGGAGCACGGCCGGGAGAGCCGACAGAGCGCCCACAATCGCACCGGCCACAAGCACGCCTGCGAGTATGGCGGCGAGGGGAACGGTCACGGTTCCGAACAGGTAATGCACCCGCACCGCCTGCAAATTTTCGAGCGCGAGCGCGAGCACGATACCGAACACGATCAATGCGAAAACGAGTATGACGATGCGACGCATGATTGCCTACCCCCGCTCGAAGGAGCATGTTGGGAACGGGATCATTCTATCGGTCCGAAAAACCGCTCGCGCGGCACCCCTCACAGGCACGGAAAGTCGCCGTGAACTATTATCGTTTCCTTGCGCGTTTGCCGCCCGCCGACTTGCGGGTGACCGAGGCCTGAACCCGCTCGCGCAGGGTCTTCCCCGGCTTGAAGTGGGGCACGTGCTTGGCCGCTACCGCCACCACGGCGCCAGTCTTCGGATTGCGGGCGAGGCGCGGCGGCCGGTAACGTAACGAAAAACAGCCGAAGCCGCGGATCTCGATGCGCCGGCCCGAGGCGAGTGCCTCGGACATGGTCTCGAACAGAGCCCGCACGGCAAGATCCACATCCACCGCCGGCAGATGGCTCTGACGCGCCGCAAGCGCATTGGCCAATTCGGAACGCGTCATCGCCTGCCCCTCTCAATCCTCTCCGGACAGGCCGTCGAGCGCGGCCTGCATCCAAGCAACCGAACGCAACAGTTTTCCAAGGGTCCGTCCGTCAACCTTCCCGCGACAAGTGATCCCTCAGCACATCGCCAAGCGTCGTTGCCGTCGCTGCCGTACCTCCCTTGCCATATTCCTCCAGCGCTTCGGCATCTTCCTGCATTTCCCGGGCCTTGATCGAAAGAGTCAACTGCCGCGACTTGCGCTCGACGCCGACGATGCGTGCCGAGACCTCTTCTCCGGACTTGAGCGCCTCGCGTGCATCGGCAATCCGTTCGCGGGAAATATCCGAGACGCGAAGATAGCCGGTAATGCCCTCGCCGAGATCCACCACGGCGCCGCGCGCCGTCACTTCCGCCACCATGCCGTCGACGATGCTGCCCTTGGGATGTTCGGAGAGATAACTCGAGAACGGATCGCGCCCGAGCTGTTTCACACCGAGCGAAATGCGCTCGCGTTCGGTATCCACCGAGAGCACGACCGCCTCGATCTCCTCGCCCTTCTTGTATTGGCGCAGCAGGCCGTCACCGCTCTCGTCCCAGCTGAGATCGGAGACATGGACCAGCCCGTCTATGCCGCCTTCCAGCCCGACGAACAGGCCGAAATCGGTGATGGACTTGATCTGGCCCGAGATGCGCTCGCCCTTCTCGTGATTGGTCGAAAACTCCTCCCAGGGGTTCGGCGTACACTGCTTCATGCCGAGCGAGATGCGCCGCCGTTCGGGATCTATGGCGAGCACCATGACCTCGACCTCCTGACCGATGTGCACGAAGCGGCCCGGGTTGACCGTCTTGTTGGCCCAATCCATTTCCGAAGAATGCACCAGCCCCTCGACACCGTCCTCGATCTCGACGAAGCAACCGTAATCGGTAATATTTGTCACCTGGCCGAAGATACGGGTACCCGGTGGATAGCGGCGCGGCAGATCGAGCCAGGGATCCTCGGTCAACTGCTTGAGGCCCAGCGACACGCGGTTGCGCTCGCGGTCGAACTTTAGCACCTTGACCTCGACCTCCTGGCCGACCTCGACGACGTCTTCGGGACTTCTCACCCGGCGCCACGCCATGTCGGTAACGTGCAGCAGGCCGTCTATGCCGCCGAGATCCACGAACGCGCCATACTCGGTCATGTTCTTGACCACACCCTTCAGCAAGGCGCCTTCGGTCAGGCGATTCAGCAGGGCCTCGCGCTCGGCGCTGAATTCCTTCTCGACCACGGCGCGGCGCGAGACCACGACATTGTTCCTGCGCTGATCGAGCTTGATGATCTTGAAATCGAGCGGCTTGCCTTCGAGATAGGTCGGATCGCGTACAGGGCGCACGTCCACCAGCGAACCCGGGAGAAAGGCGCGGATGCCCTCGATGTCCACGCTGAAGCCGCCCTTGACCTTGCCCGAAATGTAGCCGGTGACGTTCTCCTCGGCCTCGAATGCCTCCTTGAGCATCTCCCAGGCGCGCAGCCGCTGCGCCTTCTCGCGCGAAAGCCGGGTCTCGCCGAAGCCATCCTCGATGGCCTCGACGGCAACCTCGACCTCGTCGCCCTCGGCAATGGTCAACTCGCCGTTTTCGCGCTTGAACTGTTCGGTCGGAATCGCGCTTTCGGATTTCAATCCCGCGTTGACAAGCACGTAATCCGAACCGACGGAAACCACCCTCGCCCTGATGAGCGAACCGGGTTGCACCCAGGCGCCGCCCAGACTTTCTTCGAGTAATTCAGCAAAAGATTCAGCCATTAAAAAGGTACCCTGTTTACGGCCGGAGTGCTCCGGCTATGTCCTGTGCCAATGCAACGCCCACACCTGCCGGCGGGAGTTGCGCGAAACGGACAGCCGCGCCGCCCGCAAAAAAACTGCTACGAATTCGACCCGCCGGTCGAATCGGCCCGAATCGCGCGCCACCGCGCAAGTATGGCTTCCACGACCCACTCCACCGGGTGCGCATCGGTCGCCACCGTGACTGCATCGGGATCGGCCACCAGCGGCGCCGCCTCGCGCTGCTCGTCGCGCTTGTCACGCGCCCGGAGCTCGGCTTCGAGGCGGGAAAGTTTAACATCGATTCCTTGTTGTTTCAACTGCTTATGGCGCCTTCGCGCCCGTTCCTCCGGGCTTGCCGTGAGAAACACCTTGAGCGTCGCGTCGGGAAACACGACCGTGCCCATGTCGCGGCCGTCGGCCACGAGTCCCGGCGCCCGGCGAAAAGCCCGCTGGCGATCGATCAGCGCCGCGCGCACGACGGGCGCGGCCGCGATGGCCGAGGCCATGCGACTCACGGTCTCATCGCGGATCGCAAGGCTTACGTCCTCGCCGGCGAGCCGGACGATCGCATCGCGGCAGTCGATGGCAAGCCCGGGAAGCAAGGCCGCAACCGCGCTGGTTTGCGTTTCATCCAGTCCCGCGCGCAAAGCCGCCAGCGCGGCCACCCGGTACAGCGCGCCGCTGTCGAGGTAATGCCAACCCAGGCGCAATGCCACGGCCCGGCCAACCGTACCCTTGCCAACGCCACCGGGCCCGTCAAGCGCAATGACGGGTACGGCACTCACGAGGCAAACCGCAGACGCGCGCCGGAGGTTCGCAGACGCGCGGCAAACTCCGGAAAAGAGGTCGCGATCCACCGTGCCCCGCTCACCGTAACCGGTGCGGGCGCGGCGAGCCCGGCAAGCGCGAGGGCCATGACGACGCGATGATCGCCTGCGGAGGCAAGGCGTCCGCCCCGGTCGAAACCGCCGCCGGCAATCTCGATCCGATCGCCCGCCACTTCTACGCGCGCACCCAGCGCCGCAAGTCCCGCGCACATCGTCTCGATCCGATCGCTCTCCTTGTGGCGTAACTCGCCCGCGCCCTCGATGACGGTCCCGCCCTTCGCCGTAGCGGCAAGCACCATCAGCACGGGAAGCTCGTCGATGGTCGCCGGCACCTCATCGGCACCGATCCGGGTGCCGTGCAGACCACCGGAGCACACATGAAGATCGCTTACCGGTTCACCTCCGACGTCGCGGGCATTCAACCGCTCGATATGCGCACCCATGCGTCCGAGCACGCAAAGAAAACCCGTTCGGGTCGGGTTCACACCCACGTTTGCGAGCGTCAACGCGGAACCGGGTACGAGAAGCGCCGCCGCCGCCAGGAAAGCCGCCGAAGAAGGATCGCCGGGAACGGAGACGGTCGCCGCTTCAAGCACGCTCGCCCGCACTGCCGGGGTGTCGTCCTGCACCCGCAGTTGGGCGGCAAACCGCGGCAACATCCGCTCCGTGTGATCGCGCGTCCCCCAAGGGTCGTTTATCCGGGTTTCGCCCGCGGCGGCGAGTCCGGCAAACAGAAGCGCGGATTTCACCTGGGCGCTCGCGACCGGCAGACGATACGAAATTCCACGTAGGCGCCCCTCCGCACCCACCGCGAGCGGCGGGTAACCTTCGCAAGCCTCGATCACGGCCCCCATCTCCCGCAGGGGCGCCACGATCCGGGTCATCGGGCGGCGGCGAAGCGAGGCGTCGCCGTCGAGCGTCGCGGCAACGCCGCGCCCGGCCAGCGCGCCCGCGAGCAGGCGCAGGCCCGTGCCGGAATTGCCGAGATCGAGCGGCATGTCCGGCACGCGCCAGTGCCCGCCCATGCCCCGTATCCGAATCTCGCCGCCCGGCGGCCAGACGATGCCCGCACCCAATGCGGCAAGCGCCCGGGCGGTGGCGCGCGTATCCTGCGCGTCGAGCGCGCCGTCGATTCGCGATTCGCCGGTGGCGAGGGCGGCGCAAATCAGGGCGCGGTGAGTAATCGATTTGTCGCCCGGAACGCTCAAGGTGCCCGCGAGTGCATCACTCCGGGCGATGGTGATCGTATCGGAGATCGCGTTCATCGCCCGAGGATACGGCGGAGCGCCGTGATCAGCCGGGCGTTCTGTTCTTCGAGCCCCACGGAAATGCGCAGGTGGCTCGTCAAGCCATAGGGATCGAGCGGGCGGGTGATGAGACCCTCATGCAGCAGGGCTTGAAACACGTCCCGTCCCGGCCGGCCCATGTCCGCCGTGACGAAATTGCACACCGACGGGATCGTTTCGAGCCCCAGACTGCGCAAGCCCGCGTCGAGAGCGCGGCGCGCCCGGTGGTTGAAGTTCGCCGTGCGTTCGACATGCGCGCGATCGACGAGTGCGGCGACGGCCGCGGCCTGCCCGAAGCTGTTCGGGTTGAACGACAGGCGCACGCGGTTCAGTACGTCGGCAAGCGACGGCGCGCAGAGCGCGTAGCCGACCCGCGCGCCGGCCAGACCGTAGGCCTTGGAGAAGGTGCGCGTGACGAGCAGATTGGGGAAGCGTTCGAGCAGGGCGCGCGAATCAGGGTAATCCGGTTCGAAGGGCACAACATAATCGTAATAGGCCTCATCGAGCAGTACGAGCGTCGTTGCCGGCACCCGCGCAAGGAGCGCTTCGATTTCATCCCGATTCAGCCAGGTACCGGTCGGATTGTTGGGGTTGGCAATGTAGAGAATGCGCGTCGTCCCATCCACGGCTGCGGCCAATGCCTGCGCATCGTGCCCGTAGGGTTGTGCCGCATGCGCCGGGGGATGCGCTTCGACAACCCGCAACTCGGCCCCCGCCGCACGTGCGACGATCGCGAAAATCGAAAATCCGTAACGCGACATGACGGCCGAACGGTCGCCGTCCAGGAAGGCCCGCGCGGCAAGCTCCAGGATATGGTCGGAGCCGTTGCCGACCACGATGCGCGCGGGTTCGATGGCATGGTAATCGGCAAGCGCGGCCTTCAGCGCGTGCGCGCCACCGTCGGGATAAAGCGCCGCCTCCGCCGCCGTCCGTTTCAGCGCCTCGACGGCGCGCGGGCTGGGCCCGAGCGGGTTCTCGTTCGAAGCCAGCTTCACGATGTCGGTTATGCCGAGCTCACGCTCCAGCTCCGAGATCGGCTTGCCCGGTTCGTAGGGTTTAAGCGTGTGCACTCCCGGTACACACAGGGCCGCCGGATCGAAACTGTCCTTACTCATGCCCATGAGCCATTCCAGTCGCTGCAAAAAATCTATCCATGGCGTGCCTGGAAATCGCGCATGAAATCGGCCAGCGCTTCGGCACCCTCAAGCGGCATGGCGTTGTACAGCGAAGCGCGCATACCGCCCCGTGAACGATGGCCGTCGAGTTGTCTCAGACCGGCCTCCGCGGCTTCATCCAAAAACGGTTTTTCGAGTTTGCGATCCTCGATCCGGAACGGGATGTTGGTACGCGATCGCGATCGCGGCGCAACACGATTGACATAGAAGCCGCCGCTGTCATCAATCGCCGCGTAAACCACTTGCGAGCGCAGGCGCGAGCGGCGCGCCATCTCTTCGAGCCCGCCCTCCTGCGCCACCCAGTCGAGGTACAGGCCGATCAAGTACCAGGTAAAAATCGGCGGCGTGTTGTAAATCGAGCCGGCTTCGATGTGGGTACGGTAACGCAGAATCGAGGGCACTTCGACGCCGGCTCTCGCGGCCAGATCGCGGCGCATGACGACGAGCGTCAAACCCGCCGGGCCGAGATTCTTCTGCGCGCCGGCATAGATCACGCCGTAACGCGACACATCAACCGGGCGGGAAAGAACCGTCGAAGTCATGTCGGCGGCCAGCGGACGATCGCCCGTTGCGGGAATGTAATCGAATTCGAGCCCGTCAATCGTCTCATTCGGCGTGTAATGCACGTAAGCGACATCGCCGAGCGACCTCCAGTCCGGTTGCGAAGGCACCTCCGTATAACCGTTTTCTCCGGCGCTCGCGATCACGTCCACCGCCCGTATTTCGCGCGCGGCGGCAATTGCCTTCGCCGACCAGTACCCGGTATCCGCATAAGCCAGATGTTCGCCCGAACGCGACAGGTTCAACGCCAGCATCGCGAACTGGAGACTTGCCCCACCCTGGAGAAACAATACGGCGTAATCTTCCGGAATATTCAGCAGTTCGCGCAGGCGTGCATCGCAGCGGGCAACGATGTCGGCGAAAGTTGTGCCGCGATGCCCGGTTTCGAGGATGGAAAGCCCGGTATCGGCGTAGTCGCGGAGTTCGCGCTGCGCGCGCTCCATGACGGGACTCGGAAGCAGCGCCGGGCCGGCACCGAAATTGTAGAAATTGTAGGGGAGCGCCGGCGTCTCGGCGGCATGAACCGGCTGGAAGCCGGCGCTCCTGCCGGAAGTGCCGTCGCTCACGCCGTATCTTCTCCGTCGCCGCCGCTCTCGTCGCTGCCGTTCTCGGCGAGACGGGCAATGCCGACCAGGCGGTCGCCGTCGTCGAGGCGAATCAGGCGCACGCCCTGTGTGTTACGGCCCAGACGCGAAACTTCGTCGGCGCCGATGCGAACGAGCGTACCGGCCGCGCTGATAAGCATGAGATCGTCACCCTCGACGACGGAAAGCGCGCCCACGGCTGCACCGTTGCGCGAGCTGGTCTTGATGCCGATCACGCCCTGCCCGCCGCGGCCCTGACGCGAGAACTCGTCCGCCGCCGTGCGTTTCCCGTAGCCGTGCTCGGACGCAAACAACAACTCGCCATCGGCGGCCCGCAACAGGGCGATCACCGCGTCACCGGCCTTGAGACGCATGCCGCGCACGCCGGCGGCCGTACGCCCCATCGCGCGCACATCGGACTCGGCAAAACGGATTGCCCGCCCACTCGTCGCGGCGAGAATCAGATCCTGTTCGCCGTCCGTCAGCACGGCGCCAATGAGTTCGTCGTCTTCGTGCAGACCCAGGGCAATGATCCCGTTCGAGCGCGGACGGGAAAAGGCATCGAGCGCGGTTTTCTTCACCGTGCCCCGGCGCGTCGCCATGAACACGAAATGCTCGGCATCGTAATCGCGAACCGCAAGGATGGCCGTGATGCGTTCCTCTTCTTCCAGCGGCAACAGATTCACGATCGGGCGGCCGCGCGAACCGCGACCGGCCTCGGGCAGCTTGTACACCTTGAGCCAGTAGAGCTTGCCGCGATTGGAGAAGCAGAGCAGCGTGTCATGCGTACGGGCAACAAAAAGCTGCTCGACGAAGTCCTCGTCCTTGACTGTCGTTGCCTTCTTGCCGCGCCCGCCGCGATGCTGCGCCTGGTAACCGTCCGGTGCCTGATATTTGACATACCCCCCATGGGAGAGCGTTACCACGACTTCCTCGTCAGCGATTAGATCCTCGTCCTCGAACTCGGTGTGCAGCGCCGAGATTTCCGTGCGCCGCGCGTCGCCGTACTCGTCGCGCAGCGCTTCGAGTTCCTCGCGGATCACGCCGCGCAACCGTTCGGGGTCGGCGAGAATCTCGCGCAGACCGCGAATAATTCCAATCAGGTCCCGGTACTCGGAGACGATCTTTTCCTGTTCGAGTCCGGTCAGCCGATGCAGGCGCATGTCGAGGATTGCCTGCGCCTGAGTCGGCGAGAGTCGGTAGCGCCCGTCTCGGAGTCCGCACTCGGACGGCACGTCCGCGGGGCGCGTGAGCGCCGCATCCCCGTGTTCGAGCAGGCCCACTATCTCACCGGGCGCCCAGTCGCGCACGACGAGCGCCTCCTTCGCCTCGGCGGCCGATTTCGCCGCCTTGATGAGCGCGATGACGGGATCGATGTTCGCAAGCGCGACGGCCAGCCCTTCGAGAACATGGGCGCGGCGACGCGCCTGGCCGAGTTCGTATACCGTGCGCCGCGTGACGACCTGGCGACGGTGGCGCAGAAAGGCCTCCAGGATGGCTTTCAGGTTCATCAGTCTGGGGCGGCCGTCCTCGAGCGCGACCATGTTGATGCCGAAGGAAGTCTGCATTGCCGTGTGGCGATAGAGGTTGTTCAACACAACTTCCGGCAGGCCGTCACGCCGCAATTCGATCACGACGCGCATGCCGTCCTTGTCGGACTCGTCGCGCATCGCGGCGATGCCATCGATGCGCTTGTCGCGCACCAGTTCGGCGATCTTCTCGATCAGCTTCGCCTTGTTGACCTGGTAGGGCAACTCGGTCACGATGATGGCATCGTGGCCGCTCCTCAGTTTCTCCTCGAACTCGGTGCGCGCGCGCAGGAAAATCCGGCCGCGACCCGTGCGATAGGCATCAAGGATCCCACGGCGCCCGGAAAGAATGCCTGCGGTCGGAAAGTCCGGGCCGGGCAGATGCTCCATCAGACCATCCACGCCGATGTCGGGATCGGCGAGCAGCGCAAG
>CAZKOE010000003.1:17086-17334 GCA_964554305.1 uncultured Gammaproteobacteria bacterium | reverse complement strand
AGTCTCGGCGAGATTATGCGGCGGGATGTTGGTCGCCATGCCGACGGCAATGCCCGAAGAACCGTTGACCAGCAGATTCGGGAGCCGCGTCGGCAGCACCTCGGGTTCGGTTTCCGAACCATCGTAGTTCGGCTGGAAATCCACCGTATCCTTGTCGAGATCGCTCAGAAGTTCATGGGCGAGTTTCGCCATGCGCACTTCGGTGTAACGCATTGCGGCGGGCTGATCGCCGTCCACCGAGCCGAAGT
>CAZKOE010000003.1:0-17076 GCA_964554305.1 uncultured Gammaproteobacteria bacterium | reverse complement strand
CCACGAGGACGTTGCGCATCGAGAAGGGCTGGGCCATGCGCACGATGGTGTCGTACACGGCCGTGTCGCCGTGCGGATGGTATTTACCAATGACGTCGCCCACCACACGCGCCGACTTCTTGTACGGCTTGTTGTAATCGTTGCCGAGTTGCTTCATCGCGTAGAGCACGCGCCGATGCACCGGCTTCAGACCGTCGCGCACATCGGGCAGGGCGCGGCCTACGATCACGCTCATGGCGTAATCGAGATAAGAGCGCTGCATCTCCTCCTCGAGCGTGACGTGCGTCAATTCACGGGCGAAATCAGGCATTGTCAAGCCTTTTGCAAGAGTTTGATTTAGCTTTTAATTTTATCATGAAAACCCCTTTTCAAGGCGTCCGCGCGCTCCCCGGAGGCGGGAGAAACGATGCCGTTTTCGGTCACGAGCCAGTCCACGTCGGCGGCCCGTGTCACATCGAAAACGGGGTTGGCGATGCGAACCCCCGCGGGAATGGATGCCGCTCCGGTTGCCCGCCAGACTTCCTCACCGGCACGCTCCTCGACTTCGAGCGTCGAACCGTCTGCAAGCGCCGCATCCACCGTCGCCGACGGCGCGACCACCATGACCCGCCCGCCGCCGCGACGAACGAGCGCAGCGAGCGGCGCCGTGCCCACCTTGTTTGCCACGTCGCCGTTGGCGGCGATGCGATCCGCGCCGACGATCAACGCATCGAAGCCGCCACGCAGGGAACGGCCAGCCGCGGCGGACTCCGTCATCAGGGTTGCGGGTATCCCCGCGCGCGCGAATTCCCAGGCCGTGAGACGCGAACCCTGCAACCACGGGCGGGTTTCGGTAAAACAGATCTCGGGCATCCGGCCTGCCCGCCAGGCGGCGGCGATCACGCCGAAGGCGGTGCCGATACCGCCCGTGGCGAGCGGCCCTGTATTGCAATGCGTCAGCACCCGGGAGCCGGGCGCGATCAAATCGGCACCCGCTTCCGCCAGGCGCCGATTAACGGCAACGTCCTCGGCGTGAAAGACTTCGGCCAACTCGGCAAAACCGTCCGCATGGGCGCCGCTTTCAATCAAGGGCTCGAAACGCGCCAGCGCATGCATGAGATGCACCGCCGTCGGCCGTGCCGCGGCAAGCATTTCGCCTGCGGCGATCAATGCCTTGCGTCTGGCATCGAGTCCAAGGTTTTCGTGGCGGCGGGCGGCCAGCGCCATACCATAGGCGGCGGCAATCGCGATTGCGGGAGCACCGCGCACGACCATCGTCCGAATCGCTTCCGCCACCTCGCGCGCGCCGGCGCAATCCACCCAGACCAATTCGGCGGGTAGCCGACGCTGATCGAGCAATCGGAGCCGCTCGCGGTCCCAGCGCATGTTGGGCGCACCGTTCCCGTTTTCGGCAACGGGGCCGCCGTTTTGACCGAGTCGATTCACCGACAAATTATAATTGCCCGATGCAGGCCGAACTTCTCATCAAGGCGCACTGGATCGCCCCCGTCGAACCCGCCGGCGTGCTCGACAATTACGCCGTGGCCGTCGCCGGCGGGCGCATCCTCGCGGTTCTGCCCATCGAGCAGGCTGAGCAGGAGATCGAAGCCCGCGAGACCGCCACGCTCGACCGCCATCTGTTGATCCCCGGCCTGGTCAACGCTCACACTCACGCCGCGATGACGCTGCTCCGCGGTTATGCCGACGATCTCGCACTCGAGCCCTGGCTCCGGGAGAAGATCTGGCCCGCCGAAGCACGTTGCGTCTGCGAAGAGTACGTGCGCGACGGCGCGCTCGCCGGTGCGGCGGAAATGCTCGCCGGCGGCATCACGAGTTTTGCGGACATGTACTTCTTTCCCGGTGCGACCATCGCCTCGGCGCTCAAGCTGGGTCTGCGCGTCGCCGCCGGCATCATCGTCATCGGCTTCCCGAGCGCCTACGCCGGGAATCCCGAGGAATATCTGCAGCGCGGCCTCGTCCTGCACGACGAATACCGCAGCAATCCCCGGGTCACCTTCATGCTTGCCCCCCACTCGCCCTACGCCGTGAATGGGACCACGCTCAAAAAGATCGTGAGCTACGCCGCCGAAACCGGATTGCCGGTCCAGACCCATCTGCATGAGACGGCAGGAGAAATCGCCGACAGCCTGGCGCAGCACGGGCAACGCCCCCTCGCCCGGCTCGCCACACTCGGACTCGCCGGACCCGAACTCGCCGCCGTGCACATGACGCAAGTGAACGACGAGGATCTGGCCCTCCTCGCAAGCCACGCCGTCAACGTCGTGCACTGCCCGGAATCCAACCTCAAGCTTGCGAGCGGCTTCTGCCCGGTCGCCAGGCTCGCCGACGCCGGCATCAACATCGCACTCGGTACCGATGGTGCGGCGAGCAACAACGACCTCGATCTCATTGGGGAAATGCGCACCGCCGCCCTGCTCGCCAAGGGCGTCGCCGGCGATCCGGGCGCCTTCGACGCCGCCTCGGTACTGCGCGCCGCAACCCTCGGCGGCGCGCGGGCTCTCGGCCTCGGCGATCAAATCGGAAGCATCGAGGCCGGCAAATGGGCCGATCTCACCGCCCTGCGCTTCGATGCAATCCGTCTCATGCCAATCTACGACCCCGTCGCCAAACTCGTGTATGCCGGTTCGCGCGACGAGGTCAGCGACGTATGGGTAGCGGGCGAGCGCCGCCTGCGCGACGGGCGCATCCCCGACTTCGACGAAGCCGCACTCGCCGTACGCCTGCGTGAATGGCGGGCCTGCATTCTGGAGGAGACACCCGCCGATGCCTGAAACGAATGCCTACGGCGCCGAAGTCGCCCACTTCGACGCACTCGCCGCACGCTGGTGGGATCCGAACGGCGAATTCCGCACCTTGCATCACATCAACCCGGCGCGGCTGGACTTCGTGCGCCGCCACGTGAAGCTCGCGGGTGCCGCCGTGGCCGACATCGGCTGTGGCGGCGGCATTCTCGCCGAGGCGCTCGCCGCGGACGGAGCTCATGTCACCGGCATCGACCTCGCGGGGGCACTCCTCGAAGTCGCCCGTTTGCACGGTCTGGAGTCGGCGCTCGCCGTAGACTACCGCGAGATGGCCGTCGAGACGCTCGCGGCAGAGGCTCCCGCGAGTTTCGATGCCGTGACCTGCATGGAACTCCTCGAACACGTCCCCGAGCCGGCTTCGGTCATTGCCGCCTGCGCCACCCTGTTGAAACCCGGGGGCTGCGCCCTGTTTTCCACGCTGAGCCGTACCCCCAAGGCCTACGCGCTCGCCATCCTCGGCGCCGAATACCTCACGCATCTGGTGCCCCGCGGCACGCACGACTACACGCACTTCATCCGCCCCTCCGAACTCGATGCCCGGGCCCGGAGCGCCGGCCTCGAACTCATTGAAACACGCGGCCTGACTTATCACCCCTTTCGCGCCACCGCGTCGCTGACCGGCGACGTGTCGGTCAATTACCTTGCCGCCTACCGCCGTCCCGATGCTTGACGCACAAGAAAAACAGCAATCTCCCTTCCCTTCAGTTGCCGGCGATGAAGTGGGAGAGAAAGACGAACACCACCCCTCGAGAGGACGCGGCAACGGAGCAAGGCAGTTGACATGAAACCGCGACTGGTATTGTTCGATCTCGACGGCACCTTGGCGGATACGGCGCCGGATATCGCCCGCGTCACCAATCAAGTGCTTGCCGAAGCCGGCCGGCCGCCCCTCTCATTGAGTCAGGTGCGCGCTACGGTCTCCTTCGGCGCCCGGGCCCTGCTCCTCTCGGGTTTCGACAAGACTCCGGAAGAAATCTATATTCAACAATTACTCGGAAAGCTTTTTTTACTCTATTCCAAGGAACCCTCCCGGGAAACCCGCGCCTTCCCGGGCCTCGCCGAATTGATCAGTTCAATGGCCGGTCATGACATCCTCTGGGGCGTAGTCACCAACAAGCCAGCCGCGCTCGCCGCACCAATCGTCGCCGCACTCGGCGTTGCACCGCCGCCCGCCTGCCTCATCGGGGGCGATACCTTCCCCCGCAAGAAACCCGACCCCATGCCACTGATCGAAGCCTGCCGTCAGGTCGGCGTGACACCGGACGAGGCCTTCTATGTCGGCGATGCCAATATCGACGCCCAAGCCGCAGGAGCCGCCGGCCTACCGTTCGTCGTGGCCGGCTTCGGCTATGCGCCGCCCCGTTCGGCCGTCCGCTCATGGGGAAAACTCCAATATGCGGGGGACGCCGCCGCGTTGGCGCGGATCGTCGGACTGCGCATGGAACCGGCTGCCGGGGCCATCTGAATGTCGTGCCTCGAATCCGCTTCGCGGCCTTCCAGCCCCGGGCGGGCATGAATTCAATCCCCGGCAACGCACCCCAATGGTGCGAGGAAAGACTGTGCCAGCCGCGCGAGGACCTGTTTCTGGCGCGCCTGTTCACGGCCGCCGGGCTGCGCCCGGCGGTGACCGCCAGCGCTGCGGTTTATATCGAACTCGAGGCAATCGCCTTGAGGTTTCGGGATCTGAACGTCGCCCGCGCCAAATTCGACTGGTGGCGGGGAGAACTCGCGCGGCTCGATGCGGGACAACCGGCGCATCCGGCTACCCGTTCGCTTGCTGCCTGCGAGGTACCGGCGGCAACCACTCAATTGCACGATCTCGTTACGGGCATGGAGCTGAATCTGCTCGCGGGCCCACCTCACGATCGCAGCGAAGCCGAGTCCTGGGGCGAACGCGGTTTCGCGCGCCTGGCGATCATCCTCGCCGTGCAGCTCGGCTCGAACTCACCTCAAGACCATGGACGCCTCGGTACCGCCATTGGCATCGCCCGCTGCCTGCTGGCCTCTCAAACCGAGACGGCGCGCGGGGACATTGCCACCACGGCACGCGCCGGACTGCGCGGAGAGCGGGATCTGCTGCGCACGAGCCCGCCCGCGTTGCGCGTTCTTGCCGCCCTCGCCTGGCGCCGGGCTACACAGCCCACGAGTCATGTCCCCACCAGACGCGAGGCGCGCCGCCGCGTGTTCACCGCCTGGCGCGCGGCCCGCGGAAAACTCCCGCGGGAGCTTCGTTACCGACAAGTCAGACAATAATCGCCGCCCTGCCCTCGCCCGGTCGAGAAAAACACCAACTTTCCAAGGGCGTAAAATCTGATACTCGTGAGTCCAAGCGTTGAACTGACCGCTTCCTCGCTGCCCATGCGTGTCCTTGTCTTCTCTCTCTCGCTGCTCCTCGGCCTTTTGCCGGGGCTCGCCGCGGCCCGGATCGGAACGGCGCCCGCGCCCGCCAGCACGTCGGCTGCCCTGCCCGGCGTTCCCGACCTGAATCTGCCCAAACTGGGTCTGGCCGGGGGCGGGGCACTTCCAATCTGGAAGGCGCAGTTCATCGGGCGCTTCATCTATCGCGAAATCGAAGGCGAAGACGGGGTCTTGAACGATCCCCTGGTTGCAAATTACGTGGACCATCTCGGTCACCGCCTCTCGTCGGTCGCCGACGGTCCGGACGAACCCTACCATTATTTCGTCATCAAAACGCCGATAATCAACGCCTTCGCCCTGCCCGGCGCCTATGTCGCCGTTTTCAGCGGCCTGTTTCTCGCCACCCGCCACGAGGACGAACTTGCCGGCGTACTTGCCCACGAAACCGCGCACATCGCTCAGCGCCACATCGCCCGCACGATGGCGGACTCGACCTACAATTCGCTGATCAACGCCGCAATCCTCCTGGGGGGCATTATCGGTGCACTCGCCGGTGCGGGCATGGGCCCGATCCTGGCCGCACAAGGCGGCATCGCCCAGCGCCAGATCAATTACACCCGTGCCGACGAAATGGAGGCCGATCGGGTGGGTATCGATATCCTCGCCAAGGCCCGCTTCAACCCCCAGGGCATGGTGGATTTCTTCCAATACATGCAACGCAACTACGCCTTCAACGGCTACAACATACCCGAGTTTCTGAGTACCCATCCGCTCGATCTCACCCGCATCAGCGAGGCGGAAATGCGTGCCAAGAACCTGCACGTCGATCCGACGCCGGAAAGTCCGAGCTACGCCCTGATGCGTGCCCGCCTGCGCGTACTGATATCGAATAATCTCGCGCAGACGCTGTCCTACTTCAAGGTTCGCGCCAAAACGCTGTCGAAACCCTGGTACCGCAAAGCCGCGCTCTACGGACAGGTGCTTTGCCTCAACCGCCTGGACAATGGCAAACAGGCACTCGCCCTGATCAAACCGCTCGCCGATGCGCATCCGGACATCGTCGCCCTGCAACTCGCCAAGGCCGAGTCGCTGATCGCCGCCGGCGACACCCAGGCCGCACTCGCCGCCCTGGCGCAGGACAACACGTTGTACGCCTCGAGTCCGGCCGTCACCCTGGCCTATGCGCGGGCGCTCGCCGACAGCAACCACCCGAGAAAAGTGCTGGCTTTGCTCGAATCCGGCCTGAACGACGGGAGCTACCAGTTCAATCCCGATTTTTATCACCTGCTCGCCACTGCCGCGAACAAGACAGGGGACGATGCCCTCTCCTACCTCGCCATGGCGCATTATTACCAGGGGCGCGGGCAATACCATCCCGCCATGATCCAGCTGCGGCTCGGGCTTCGGCTCACCGACTTGTCGCCGCAGCGCCGCCAGCAAATGGAGGACATGGAAAAACAGCTCAAGGCGGATCACAAACAGGCCCGGAACCTGGGGCTCATCCAACGCTATCGGGCGGCGAATCCCCGGCAGTACGCATCGCCGGGGCTTGAAGCCGCCCCGCAATGACCCGGGATAGCCGGGCCTAGGAACTCTCCTCGTCCGCAGTCCCGTTCGCCTGACCCGGGGAATCGTCGGCCAGCAACTTCGCGGCCTCTTCGCCGGGGAGCGATTCGACCCCGCTCAGCCTGCGCTCGATGGTCCGCGTCTTGCGGCCCGCCTCCCCGATGCTGCGGCCGACCGTGCCGATCTGTCGCTCCGCTTTTTCCAGGATGCCCGCAAATTTGCCGAATTCGGTTTTCACCGCGCCCAGCAGTTGCCAGATCTCGCTCGAGCGCTTTTCGATGGCCAGGGTACGAAAACCCATCTGCAGACTGTTCAAGAAGGCACTCAAGGTGGTCGGGCCGGTCACCGCAACGCGATAGTCGCGCTGCACTGACTCGAACAGGCCGGGGCGGCGAATGATCTCCGCGTACAAGCCCTCGGTGGCGAGGAACATGACGGCAAAATCGGTCGTATGCGGCGGCGCGATGTACTTGTCACGAATTCGCTTCGCTTCGGCGCGTACGCGATTCTCCAGCGCCCGCCCCGCCGCCACCGCGGCTTCGGTGTCGGCTGCCTCCTGCGCATCGAGCAGGCGCCGATAGTCTTCCACCGGGAACTTGGCATCCACCGGCAGGTACACCTCACCCTCGTCCTCCCGGCCCGGCATGCGAATGGCGAACTCGACCCGTTCGGCGCTGCCGGGCGCGGTCGCGACATTGCTCGCGTACTGCTCCGTGGTCAACAGCTGTTCCAGCAACGCGCCGAGCTGCACTTCACCGAAGGTGCCACGCGTCTTGACGTTGGTGAGCACGCGCTTCAGATCCCCGACCCCGGTCGCGAGCGTCTGCATCTCGCCGAGCCCGCGCTGCACCGCTTCCAGCCGCTCCGACACCTGTTTGAACGATTGCCCGAGGCGCGTCTCGAGCGTTGCCTGGAGTTTCTCGTCCACGGTCGCGCGCATCCGTTCGAGCTGCTTTGTATTGTCTTCGCGCAGAGCCTTGAGCTGCGCTTCGAGCGTGCCCCGGATTTCGGCCAGGCGCTTTTCGTTGTCGCCCGAGAGTTGCGAGAGGCGATGCGCGAAATCCTCCAGCCGCTCGCGCTGTCGGGCGCCCATGGTGTCCAACTGCTGCTGCATGCGCCTGGCAAATTGCTCGACGGACTGCGCGAGTTCCCCGCGCCCGGCACGACTCTCCTCGCGCAGCACGCGCTCGATTCTCTCGTTGTCCGCCTTCAGCGCATCCAGCCGCGAAATGAGTCCGTTCGCGTTACGCCCGCGCGCGATCCAGACGAGCGCCGCGCCGAAAGCGCCGCCCACGCCAAAGCCGACCACCCATGGCACCCAGATCATTTCCCGCCTCCGATTTCGAGGCGCTTATCTAAACACAAAATCCCGATCATGGCCCGGCTTCGGCCAAAAGGCCTGACATCTGCCTATTCGGGTGTGAAAACGCATTGCATGAAATCCTTCGAATAATCGCCTGAGCCGCAAGCGGAAAAGCCAACGTCGTTCGCCGCCGAAGGCGAACTCGCGCGCAAGCCCGCCGACGAGAGCGACCCGCTCGCTCGCCTCGATGAGCTGACGGCGGTCGCGAAAACGCTGCGTCCGAAATCGCCCGAGCGCCCGCTCTTCAGCGAACGCGACGTTTTTTTGCCGTAGAGCAGCGGTTTCAGCAGCAAGGCTCGAGCGGAAAACTTTCACTCCTTGAGTACACGCGGCCCCCACGTCCGGCGCGGCTTTCGGCGCGCAACGACCGCGCGATTCTCTCACCGCCGGCCTTGAGTGCTTTCGGCCGCAAGGTGTCTCTGTCGGTGTTTTTGGCACCTTCCCCCGAAAAAGGGGGCTTGCTTGTTTCGGACAAGATGCTATACTTCTTCGCGCCAAGCAACAGGCGTCGGATCGGCCGCAAGCCGATTCGAGGAGGAGACCGGCCAGAATTCGCTCCCACCTTCGTGGTGGCGCAAGTGGAGGTGGTACTACAAGCCCGACCCCGGTCATGCGAGGCTGCCGCGCTTCGGCGTGGTCATGAACGGTCAATCGCAGGGCGCGCGAGCGTTCGGTGAAACACCGGGAAAAGGGTCGGGCTTGTTCGCAACTGATGTTCTCCGTTCGGGGGAATGGCGTGTGCAGGCCCACGTTGTTTTTATCCGAATGGAGCATATGTCATGTTGAAATCAGCCAAACTTCTCCCCCTCGCAGGCGCGAGCGCGCTGCTCGCCGTCGCGGGCCTCTCCGGTCAGGCGCTCGCCCAGGGCTCGGACACCACGTCCTTCGACGTCACCATCACGATCGCGAACTCTTGCGACGTACACAGCACCGCGCCGGCCGATATTGACTTCGGCACGGTCAACTGGCTCTCGCAGACGGCCGAACAAAGCACCCAGCTCAATATTCAGTGCACCAAGGGTGCTGACGCCACGATTGCCCTCAGCCCGCAAAGCACGGCAAGCAGCGACGGGAGCGGCTTCATGGTCGGCCAGACCACATCAAACAACCACATTCTCTACCACCTGTATCAGGATCAGGCCGCGAGCCAGCCCTTTGGCGAAGGCAATGACGCCAAGCACTACGTGGGCACCGGTCAGCCGGACCAGATTCCGGTGTACGCGACCCTGGACGCCGGCCAGCCGGAACAGCCGGCGGATTCCTACAAGGACACCGTGACCGTCAACGTCACTTACTGAGTTCGCGCAGGAACTCGACATGAACCAACGGTGCCGCCTTTGGGCGGCACCGTTCGCCGGGCTTTTGTGTCTAGCGAGCGGTGCCGCCTGGGCCAGCGGACTCCAGGTCTCGCCCATGCTGCTTACCATCAAGACGCCGCTGGTCGCGGAAGGGCTGTGGCTGAGCAACACGGGGACAAAGGAATTGCACGCCCAGGTGCGGGTGTTCCGGTGGACGCAGGCCGGCCTCGAGGGCAAGCAGCTCGCGCCCTCGCGGGAACTCGTCATCAGCCCGCCGATCGTGGATCTCCAGCCGGGGCAGAAGCAGCTCGTGCGGGTAATCCGCACGGGCCAGCCGCCCGTGGGCAAGCACGCAAGCGAGCGCGCCTACCGGTTGATCATCAACGAGTTGCCGCGGCCGAAAAGCGAACGGCACAAGGGGATTAATTTCATCCTGCGCTATTCGTTGCCGGTCTTCGTGGAGCCTGCCGGGACGGCGAAACCGCCGGCGTCGGCGCTGCACTGGACCCTGCGGTTGAACGGCGGCCAGGCCGTCTTGCGGGCGACGAACGACGGCGCGAAACACGCGCGCCTGACCGATGTCGTCTTCATCGCCGCAGGCGGCGCCCGCACCGTCCTGAAAAACGGTCTCTTCGGCTACGTTCTCGCCCACGCGACGCGCGATTGGAACCTGAAGCCGGGCGCAAAGGTTTTCGCGCAAGGCGGCAGCATCCAGGCCCAGGTCAATGGAAAAACAGTTACTCAACCGGTTACGCTGGGCACTGCTCCTCGTTGAGGTCGGCCTGCTGATCGTTGCGTCGGCTGCGGCCTTGCCGGCCTACGGCGCCGCAGCGGCCGCCGCCGCTGCTCGTGACTCCGCGGACGCCGCCAGCCTGACGAATGACGAATCCGACTTCCAGGACATGGGTGGGGTGGACCTTTACCTGCGCGTATACATCAACGGCGCCTCGCAGGGTCGCTTCGCACACTTTCGCCTGCGTGGAAGCACGCTGTACGCCAGCCGCGCCGCGCTGGACCGCCTGGGCTTCATCCTGCCCGCGGGCACGCCCGACCCGGTCGCGCTGCAAAGCCTGCCCGGCGTGCGCGTCAACTACAACGCCGCGGCGCAGACGGTGAGCATCATGGCGCCGATCTCCATGCTGAACCTCGCACTTACCACGCGCAGCAATACGCATCCACCGACGCTCAAGGCCACCGCCTCGCCCGGCCTGTTGATGAATTACGATCTGTACGCCAGTCATTTCAACGACGGCGGCAACGCCCTGAACGCCTTCAGCGAACAGCGGGCATTCGGCCCATTCGGCATCTTCAGCAACACCCTTCTCGCAAACAGCGGAAGCGCCGGCGGCGGCGACTGGCATACGCACACGGTGCGGCTGGATACCTTCTGGCAGGATTATTTCCCCCAGCGCATGCTGACCGTGACGGTCGGCGACACGCTCACGCGCAATCTCTCCTGGAGCCGTGCGACCCGTATCGCGGGCGTCCAGTTTTCGCGCGATTTCTCGCTCCAGCCCTACCGCGTCACCACGCCGCTGCAAGCCTTCCTCGGCAAGGCGGCCGTGCCCTCCGATGTCGAGCTCTACGTTGACGGCATTCGCCAATATCAGGGCCATGTGCCGGCCGGCCCCTTCGACATCAACGTCAACCCCGGCATCACGGGCGCGGGCACGGCCAATATGGTGCTCACCAACGCCCTCGGCCAGACCACCTCGCTCAGCTTTCCCTTCTATGCCTCGCAACGCCTGCTCCGCGCCGGGCTCGCCGACTGGTCGGGCTCGCTCGGCGTCGTGCGCAAAAACTATGGCCTCGACTCCTTCGACTACGGCCACGACCCGGTGCTCTCCGGCTTCGCGCGCTACGGCTTCACCAACGCCTTCACCGGCGCCGTTCACCTCGAGGCGACCAGCGCGAACTCCGGCCTCATGAACGCCGGTGCCGGCGGTACCTGGCTCCTCGGCACCCGCGGCGGCGCGCTCAACGGTTCGATCTCCACCAGCAGCAACGACGGCGATACCGGCACCCAGATCGGGCTCGGCTACGATTGGCGCAACCGGCGCTTCGGCGTGGGCCTGAACGTGCTCAAGGCCAGCGGCGATTATCGTGATGTCGCCTCGCTCTACAACGCGCTGCAACCGGAGCTCACCGCCAGCGCGCTCGCGTCCTGGAGCCCGGAGCGGGCGGGCAACTTCAGCCTGAGCTACGTCGCCCTGCGCTATCGCGGTCAGTCCTCTTCTCGTTTCGTGAATGCCAACTGGTTCAAGAGCTTCAGCAACGGCCTCACACTCGGCGTTACGCTCAACAAGGAGCTGGCAAACGATCAGGGCTACGGCGTCTATCTCTCGCTCGCGCTCAACTTCGACACCGGCACGACCTTCTACGCCAACGCCAGCCATCACGACGGCAATAACTACTACAGCGTCGGCGCCTCGCACCCGACCCCCGGCAACGGCGGCTACGGTTGGCGCGTGCAGGCAAACGGCGGCGATGATTCCGGCGGCTACGCCCAGGCCGGCTACCTCGGCAGTCACGGGCAGATCACCGGCGGCGTGAACATCCTCGACAGCGATCATCGTTATCTGTTCGCCGACGCCAATGGTTCACTCGTCCTGATGAACGGCGATGTGTTCGCCGCGCGACAGGTGTATCAGTCCTTCGCCGTGGTTTCCACCAACGGCGTTGCGAACGTGCCCGTTACTTTCGAAAATAACTTCGTGGGCGAGACGGACGGTTCGGGTAACCTCCTCGTCACCAAGCTCCTTCCCTGGCAGGAGAACCGGTTCGGCATCGGCACCCTCAAGCTCCCCGCCGATATGAAAATCACCAAGGTCAAGGCGACTGCGGTACCACGTCAAGGCTCGGGCACGCTCGTCGAATTCCCGATTCGGAGAATCCGCGCCGCCGTCATCACCCTCGTGAACGCGTCCGGCAAGCCCCTGCCGGAAGGCAGCATCGCGCACGCGAACGGCAAGGCGGGCGAGGGCAAGGTCGTCGGTTACGATGGCATGCTTTACCTTGACGAACTTCAGAGCAAAAATACGCTCGAAGTCACCACCCCCACGGGCGAACACTGCCGCGCGCGCTTCGCCTGGCACGGCGAAGACGGCAACATCCCGAACATCGGCCCGCTTACCTGCACCCCGGAGAACCCACGGTAATGAATCGCCATCCCGGACTGATGCTGATCCTGCTCCTGCTGCCCTTCGTCGCGGCCGGGCTGTTCTTCCCGAAAACGACGCAAGCCGATCCAGTCGAGTGCAGTGCGAGCGTTAGTTCCATCAATTTCGGCTCGGTGGATTCCACGGCCACGGGCAATCACGACACCACCGCCACCCTCACGGGGACCTGTACGAAACAAAGTTATTACACGGCTTGGTGGGTTACCGTCTGCTACAACATCAGTAACGGACCGCTCGGCCTTGATGCCAACGGCCGGCGTCAAATTCAGGGGCCGGGCGGCAACCTGCCCTTCCAGATTTATAAGAACGCGAGTCGAACCATCGTTTGGGGCAGTCACAATTCGACGACTTACCCCGATCCGGTTTACCGTGTTTTTTACATGGGCGGGGGCGCTCCTCCACATCATTTGAGCATCCCTGTTTATGCACGACTGTTCGCACCGCTGCCCACGGCCACGACCGGCAACTACACGACGACTTTTACCTACCCGCAGGTCAGCATCACCGGCCTCCTGACATCCTATGAGCCATCGAATCCCGCACAGAACTGCGCGAACGCCGGCGACGACACCTCTTTCCTGAACAACCTGGCCGTCCAGGCAACAATCCAGGCACTTTGCCACGTGGATGCAACCGACATGAACTTCGGCACGCTGAACGGCCTGTTGAACTCGAACCGGGAGACGACTTCCTCATTGAGCATCACCTGCACGCAGGGAACCGCCTACAACGTGGGGCTCGACAACGGCGAACATTACGCCAACGGCTACCGGCGCATGGCCGGACCGAACGGTAATTACGTCAAGTACCAACTTTACCGCAATGCCAATCGCACCCAACTCTGGGGCAACACCATCGGTACGGATACGGTCACGGGTACCGGCACCGGCTCGACGCAGAACCTGACCGTGTGGGGCCGTGTGCCGCCGCAAACCACACCGCCCGCCGGCAACTACAGCGACACCATCCAGGTCACAATCACCTACTGACCTGTCGAGTGCGTTGGCCGTGCGGGAACCTTGAGCGTGAGCGCGAGGGTTTGGGAACCGGAACGTAGCGTCAGAGTCTGCGTCGCGGTGGGTGCACCGGGCTGTGGCTTGGCCTGACCGTTTGCGCTGACGAAGGCGCCGATTTCCACGGGTTTGCCGAGCATCGTCGCCAGGCCGTGGCCTGCGATCATCGCGTCGGCGTTGGCAAGCGTTACCTTCAGAGGAAATTGCGTAATGGGTACGCGTTTCGCCGCGAGCGGGGGCCCACCGGCGGGATCGCGCGCGTAGACAAACAGCGTTTCTCCCGGCTTGATCCGGGATGCGAGCGGGGCCGGAACGCTAACCGTAATCGCAATGCTGGGCGCCGTCGCCGCAGCCGCTGGTTTCGCCGCCGTGGCGGGCACGCCGAGCGCGGCGAGTCGACTTTTCACGAAGGCCGCCATCGGCGCCGGAATCTTCTCGCCGAGCAAATGCCGCCAATGAGCCACCGCCCGGGCGCGATCACCCGCTTCGAGCGCCAGCAGCCCACCATACCAGAGACCGCGGATATTGTCGGGATCGCTTTTCAGGACGGCGGCGAAAATGGCCCGTTCCCGCGCCGTCGGATGACCGGGGTTGGCAAGCACCTGCGCCTCGCCCCAACGCGAAAGGAGGTCCGGGTCTTGTTCGTGATCGAGTTTCACGGCGTGGCCGTAGGCGTCCGCTGCTGCTGCGTAATCGCCCATGGCTTCCTTGGCGCGCGCGAGCGTCACCCAGCCCTGCCGATCCCCGGGGTGTGTCGCGAGGTGTGCCTGCAACTGCTCAAGCATGCCTTGTGCGCGGTGCACCACCGCGGCGCGATCGCCGTGAATCGCCGCGCGCCAGTTGCCATGCAGCCAGTAGAGTCCCGCCCCGGTGCAAACGACCAACACGATCAGCAGCCATGCCCACGGACCCGACCGCTGTCCGCGCGGCGCCGGGTCCCGTCCGCCCACGTCTACCTCAAGGTCACCGGCGGCGGCGGACAAGTCTTCCGCCGGCAACACTCCGGCGGCAACGTCTTCGCCGAGTTCCGCCTCGAGGCTTCCGTGCAGGTTATTGTTCCGGGCGATCCGCGGCCCGCGCAGAAGCCCCCACGCAAGCATCGCCACGATCAGCAGCAACAACAGGCAGGCGGCAATCAGAAAGGCCATCAGCCGGGGTCCCGCGCCCGGGTCTTGTCGGGCCGTCCCCGCCACTCACGCGCGGAAGCGGAGTCTCGAGCCGCGAGCATGCGCCGACGGTGACGCAACGCCAGAATCCCTATCAGGACGGCAATCAGGAACAGGATTGCCGGACCGAACCAAAGCAAGCCGGTGTTCCAGCCGATCGGCGGGTTGTAAACGGCGAACAAGCCATAACGGGAGATCATGTAATGCCGGATTTGAACATCGCTTTCTCCCGCCAGCAGTTTCTGGCGCACGATGCGCCTCAAATCCTTGGAAATCACCGATTGGGATACGGCAATGGTCTCGTTCTGACAGACCGGACAGCGCAGATGTTCGGTGATGTGCTGGTAACGTTTCTCGAGCTTGGGAGGCAAGACATTGGGCCCGCTCGACGCCTCGACCGCGTATGCCGCAGCCGCCGTCAGCAGTATTGTCAATGCCCCCAACAACACCGCCCAGCGAACTGGGATCCCGCTCCGCCCGATCCTTCCCGCATACTGCGGCGAGGAGAAGGCGATGCTCGTCTCGCCGAATCCCGGATCTTTCACGATTCCGACTCGAGTCTTTTCATCAGCGGCAACACCTGCGTTCTGGCCACCTTCATGCTGATGATGCCGGTGAACTTGTGCCGGATGTGCCCGCTCGCGTCCACCACGAAGGTTTCCGGCACACCCCAGATACCGAAGGAAATGCCCGCCTTGCCGCTGGGATCAAAGAGTACCTTGCGGTAGGGATTGCCCCATTTGGCGAGCCAGGCCCGGGCACGCGGGCGCGTGTCGGAATAGTCGAGACCGTAAATCGCCACTCCCCGATCCGCAAGCCAGCGTAGAGTGGAGCTCTCCTCGGTACAGGCAACGCACCAGCTCGCGAACACGTTGATCAATACCGCCTTGCCGGCGAGTCCGGCCGGCGTCATCCGCGCCCCGGGATCGTTCATGGTGGCAAGCGAAAACGCCGGTACGGCCTTGCCGATGAGCGGCGAAGGAATGGCCCTGGGGTTGCGATCGAAACCGAGCGCAAACAGGACGATCAGGACGCATACCACCACGAGCGGTACGGTGCCCCACACCCACCGGCGCATCCGCACTCGCATTACGGACCCTCCGCGCGCCTGCGCCGGCGGTAGCGCGGATCGGTCAACGCCAGCAGCCCGCCCAGCGCGATGACCATGCCGCCGAGCCAGATCAGGCGCACGAGCGGGCGCACCTGCAGGCGCACGCTCCAGGCGCTGTCGCCGACCGGGCGGCCCATGGCGACGTAGATATCCCGCGTCGCCCTCCAACTGATCGCGGACACGCTTCTCGGGTCACCGCCCTTGTACACGCGCGTTTCCGGCCTCAGCGTCGCAATCGCGTGGCCGTCGCGACTGATGTGGAAAGTCCCGCGCTCGCCGTGATAATTCGGACCGGTAATGGCCCGTGCATCAGCAAAGACGAAATGATAACCGCCGACGCTTGCGCTCTGGCCCGGCTCGAGACTGATGTTGAGGTAACTCGACTGGGTCGCGGAAACGGCAATGCCGAGCACGAGCACACCGGCGCCGAAGTGGGCCAGCGTCATCCCCCAGGCGCCGCGCGACAGCTTGACGCGGCGGCCGGCAGGCGCCTGGACAAAGCGGCGGAGCGGCTCCCCGAAGGCACTCACCATGACCCAGACGGCAAGCGCAATGCCGGCCACCGTCGCCATCGAGGCGCCGCTCCAGACGGCGGCACCGACGGCAATCGCAATAGCCAGGGCAAGCGCCAGCGGTCCGCCCGCGCGGCGGGCGAGTTCGCGCCAGTTCCCGCGCCGCCAGCGCACGCTCGGTCCGAGCCCGATGACGAGAAAGAGCAGGATCATGATCGGAATGAACACGGCATTGAAGTACGGCGGTCCGACCGACAGGCGCTGCCCGGTCACGACGCCGTAAACGAGCGGATAAATCGTGCCGAGCAGGACCGCCGCGCAGGCAACCACCAGGAGCACGTTGTTCACCACGATCATCGTCTCTCGCGACAACAGTGAAAAACCGCCGCCGCGGTTCACGAACCGCGGCGCGCGCCAGGCATATAGCAGAAGCCCCCCGATCAGGGCAATCGCCAGCAACGCAAGCACGTAGATGCCGCGGCGCGGATCGACCGCGAAGGCGTGCACGGAAACGAGTACGCCCGAGCGCACGAGAAAAGTTCCGAACAAGGCCAGTGAAAAGGCAAAAATCGCGAGCAGTGCCGTCCAGCCCTTGAAGGCGCCCCGTTTCTCGGTAAGGATGAGCGAATGAATCAGCGCCGTAGCCACGAGCCAAGGCATGAAGGAAGCATTCTCCACCGGATCCCAGAACCACCAGCCGCCCCAGCCG
>CAZKOE010000002.1:2033-43453 GCA_964554305.1 uncultured Gammaproteobacteria bacterium | reverse complement strand
CCGAGGGCGCCGGCAAACATTTTGATTGCAATCCTGTTCATTCCTCTGTCTCCTGTAGGTTGAAAGACTCAAGACGGAAAGCGAACAGTGCTTGCGCGCCTTCCCGAAGGTGTCCCCCCAAAGGGTGGACTTGCCCAGACACAGCTAGTATCATTGAAAATCTCGGATATTGCTTGTGCTGCGGTCTGGCGCTGCCTTGTCTCTTTCTTGGCTTTGTCTTGGGTTTTCGTGAGTCGTTATGATTAGTGGCGAAAAATCAAACACATACGCGCGCTTGTACCGTTTTGGTCCGTTTCGGCTCGACGCGGACGAACGGTTGCTGTTCCATGACGATGCGCTGGTTTCTTTGCCTGCGAAGGCCTTTGATTTGCTGCTGTTGCTGGTAGAGGCAGCGGGGCACCTGAAGAGTCGAGAGGAGCTGATCGAAACGTTGTGGCCGGACACGATCGTGGTGGAAAATAGCCTGAGCTGGCACGTCGGGACTGTCCGCAAAATTCTTAACGAAAAGGGAGGCGACAGGCATTACATCGAGACGGTGCGCGGACATGGGTACCGTTTCAGCGCACCAGTCAAAGTCGAGCGGGTTCCCGTCGCACGGCCCGAGGGAGCAGAAGCGCCGTCGGTCGCGGCGGGCTCAGTCCGTGGCGGGATCGTGTCTGAGACCGCTCCTACGGTCGAAACAAGCCACGAGGGCTATGCAGAAGCGGCCCCTGGTCGCGACAACGGTGGCCAGGCGCGCGTAAGGCGCGTTCCTGCAGGGGAAATAGCTACCGATGGCCAAACGGAAAGTGTAGGAGCGGGCCTGCTCGCAAGAGAATCCTCCTCGATCACCCATCCCGCCACCGGCGTCGAGGAGGAAAAGCAAGAATCGCGAGCAAGCCCCGCACCTCGCAGAGGGTGCGGGGCAAGCTTGCTCCCACCAAGACCGTTTCCATCAAGGCGGCGGAAAATACTCTGGGCGGCGAGCGTCGCGGCGATCATCGTGATCGCCGGGGTGCTGATCTGGCGCTTCGTGCCGCTCGGCAACTCCGTCAGCCACTCGGCCACCACGCCTGTCATCGCGGTGATGCCGTTCGAGAACCTGAGCCCGGATCCGAACAATGCCTATTTGGTCGAAGGCATTCAGGACACCATCCTCTCCAAACTCGCCGGCATCGACGCGTTGCGCGTAATCTCGCGCGCTTCCACGAAACGCTATCCCAGCCACCCGATCAACCTGGGGAAAATCGCCACCGAACTGGGCGCCACCGCAATCATGGAAGGCGGCGTACAGAAGGTGGCGGATCGGGTATTGATCAACGTGCAGTTGATTGACGCCAAGACGGATGAGCACCTTTGGGCACACACTTACACCCGCCCGCTGAACGACATTTTCGCGGTGGAAACCCAGGTGGCCGCCCAGGTGGCCACGGCACTGAAAACGGAATTGCTTCCGGGCAAGGCCGTTCGCTTGGCCAGCAAGCCGACCGATGATCCGCAAGCCTATCTGCTCTTTCTAAAGGCCGAATACTATGCCAATCGGATCACGAACAACAACAACATAGAGCATCCTTCCGATGCGGCCACCCAAGCCATAAATCTTTACCATCAGGCGATCGCCCGTGATCCCCGCTTTGCCCTTGCATGGGCACGGCTTTCATACCTCGAAAGCTATCTATATTGGCGGAAATTCTCCCCCATCTCCCGGAACATGAGCGATGCGAAGCGCACCGCCCGCCGGGCACTCGCGTTGGCTCCGTCACTCCCTCAAGCCCAGCTAGCCATGGGGTACGTCGAATACTACGGGAGAAGAGACTACAAAGCAGCGCTCGCTCACTTTGAACAGGCCCGCGACAGCCAACCCAACGACGCCGACGTAATCGGAGCAATTGCCTACATTCACCGCCGACAAGGAAATTGGCAAAAGGCGTTATTCGGATTTAAACAAGCAATGGTCCTCGATCCGCGCAACCCCAGTTGGTCATCCGCAACCGGACTTACCCTCATGGCGTTACGTCGGTACCAACAGGCTGATCAGCAATTCGACAAAGCCTTGTCACTGGACCCACGTGATTATGCTGCGAGGACCACGAAACTCGTAGCGCTCCTACTTGCAGGCAACTCTCCGCAACAAGTCCAGAAAGTACTGACGGAAAATCAGCATGACGACAATGGCAGAGGACTGATACCAGCGATTCAATTCTGGACGGCATACCTGGCTCACCAACCCACAGAAGCCCTGGCCGCTATCGTCAACGTCCCGGACTGGCTATCGGCGGCTAACGCCGCAGGGCGAGAACCTGTCAGTCTTTTACGTGCCCGGATCTGGTCACTCGAGAACAACAAGGCCCAAGCACGAGAAGCCTATAAAAAAGCGCGTAACATGCTCCATATTGCACTGCGTAAACGACCGAAAGATGCCAGTTTGTGGAGTTTTCTCGGGCTTGCCGAAGTAGGGCTTGGACATAAGCAGGAAGCGATTCAAGCCGGCCGTAAGGCCATTTCCCTGGTGCCCGTTTCAAAAGATGCCCTGTATGGTCCTTCTTATCTGGTTACCCTGGCGAAAATTTACGCCCAAGTCGGTGAATCCGGACAAGCAATTAAACTACTGCGCCGGCTGCTTGAAATACCGGCCGGCCTCTTTATATCGGTGCCACTGCTCGAACGCGATCCTGCTTGGGATTCGTTGCGCAAAAACCCAGCCTTCCAGAAGCTGTTGAAAGAATTCGCCAACAAATCGCCGCCCCCGATCTCCTGAACCTGCTGTCCGCGGGAGCATGGCATCTGCCGGCAACGCCCTTCGGGCTTGTACCCTGAAAATCCCACTTGTCGTTCCCGCGGAGGCGTACTGCTCTGTTTGGGGAAAATCAACGTTGTTTTCGGAAATGCAGTAACAGGGCTTTTTTTTGCCATGAGCTGGCCAATGAGACTCGAATTGAGAACCACCGTCGCTCCCGTGAAGAGTCTACCTCGCGAAGGCGTGGGACGGAAGCCCAGCCAAGAAATGTATCCCGCCCGTAGGGAGATTCGTATTTAAACTAGATGACTTGCGACAAGGGCCGCTCGCCCCTCGAATCATGCATGATGCACCTGTTGTCTCCGCCTTCGGCCTCCGGCTCCCGCCTGCGCGGGAATAATGAAGCGAAACCTTCCCCGGACGGCAGAGCACGCAGGCAGGAACGACACAAGGATGGAGGTTGATGTGAAGATACTGGCGATCGCGGGCAGTTCGCGTGCGGCTTCGAGCAATGCGGCGTTGTTGCGCGCCGCGGCGAAAACCGCACCTGACGGTCTGGAAGTCGAAATCTACAATGAACTCGGCAAGTTGCCGATTTTTAATCCCGATCTGACCGAGCGATTACCATCCGCCGCCGAGACGCTCCGGGAACACGTACTTGCCGCGGACGGCCTGCTGATCGCTTCGCCGGAGTACGCGCACGGCGTACCCGGCGGCATGAAAAACGCGCTCGACTGGATGGTCGGCTGGGGCGAGGTTGCCGGCCTGCCCGTCGCCCTTTTTCACACCCTGCATTATGGCGGACAATACGCGCGCGCCAACCTGATCGAAATCCTGACCACGATGTCGCTGCGGATCGTGCCCGAGGCAAGCCTGACGGTACGAATGCGCGGCAAGACGCCCGCCGAGATGAATGCCATCCTCTCGACGCCGAAAGTCGCCGCGGAACTGCGCCGGGCCCTCACGACTTTCGCCTGCACCATTCGCGCCCGCGCGAGCCGCTGAACGCATCCGCCAACGACGGCGCCGCGACTTTCCGGC
The DNA here is from genome assembly GCA_964554305.1 of uncultured Gammaproteobacteria bacterium. Taxonomy (GTDB): domain Bacteria; phylum Pseudomonadota; class Gammaproteobacteria; order JAKDMP01; family JAKDMP01; genus JAKDMP01. The sequence goes on along the minus strand of CAZKOE010000002.1, from coordinate 39,696 downwards.
GACCGGCGCAGGCCTCGCGTTTGTATCAGGGCCGCCGCGCATTCAGGATCGCATCGGCCGCATGCAGTCCTGACAGCATGGCGGGCGGGACACCATAGCCCGGCCAGGTCGTTTGCCCCGCCAGATAGAGGCCCGTCGAACCGACCCTGCGCGGGAAGTAGTCGGCGGGCTTCAGGCCCGGCGAGAGGCCGTAGAGCGCGCCTTTGTACAAATGCCGTTCGCGGGCAAAATCGCCCGGCGCGAGAATGCGCCGGGCGAGAACCCGGCAGGGCCGACCCTTCTGCAACGCCTCGATGTACCGCTCGGCAATCTCCGCCGCCCGATCCGGGCCGATCCGCTCCGCCGGCAGCCCGGCGGGTACGGGCGCGAACATCTCGACGACGGCCGAGCCCGCGGGCGCCAGCGCCGGCAGGACGCCGGTCGGTTCGGTGTAGCCGAACCAGCGCACATCATTCCCCGCAGGCCGATGGAACCGATATTGCTCGTCGAGCAAAGGAACGCGATTGACGGCAAACGCAGGCGCCAGTTGATCGTCGGCCCAGCGAACGCCGAGTTGCACCGAAACGGCCCGGTGCGACAGGGCGGCCCGATCCGCACGTCGCCGAAGCCTCGACGGAATAGCCTCTGGATCCAACAAATTAATGATTGTGTCCACAGCGGAGTTGGTCGCAATGACAGCTGCGGCGGGCACGAACTCGCCGCCGGCGAGCCATACGCCCTTGAGCCTCCCGTGGACGCATTCGATGCGCTCGACCCTCGCATTCAGCCTGACTTCCGTGCCGTTACGCATGGCCCTGCGGGCAAGCGCCGCCGTGATGCCGCCCATCCCGCCCTCGGGGAGAAAGAAGCCCTCTTCGAGCAGCGCCATCAGCCCGATGATTTGCGTGACCGGAGTATGCCGCGGCGCAAGCCCGGTATAGAGCGTGATCGCCCCAGCGGCTGCGCGAACTTCCGGATCGGAAAAGCACCGGTTAAACAAATCTGCCACCGTACCGGTCATGCGCGGCAGGTAGCGCCAGAGCCGGGCCAACATTCTGAACGTGGAAAACTCGTACGGAAGAACGTCGTCAACAAGACGCCGGTAAACGGGGCGCCATTCGCGGCGGAGCCGCTCGAGTTCGTCGCGGTAGCGGGCAGTGCGGCGCGCGGCGTCATCGCCTTCGACCCACGAACCCTCCGCGCTCGTCGTGAACACGCGGGTTCCGTTTCCGACGATGCTCAACTGCGGCGTCGCGATCGCGCGCAAACGGAGGCAGGCGTCAAGGTCCATGTCCAACCGGCCAAAAATACGCCGCAGAGACGCCGGCGTCGTGACATAGATCGCCCCGTTGTTGAAGCGAAATCCGTCCACGTCGGTGGTGGAACAACAGCCGCCCGCCTCCGCTCCGGCCTCCAGAACCGTCACCGACCGCCCCCGATTGCCGAGCCGGATCGCGGCCGACAGGCCGGCCAGCCCGGCCCCGATGACGACGACGGAATCCGCGCTCACGGCGAACCCTCCGTCGCGGGCTTGCCGCGACCGTGCGACTTTCCGGATTTTGTCGTCGTGCCGACACCCTCGACGAACAGCCGGGTGATGGATCGAAATTCATCCCGGAGCGACGAACCGGGCACATTCAGCCATCGCAACAAGGCGCCGAGGTACAGATGATGAAACCACAGGGCGAGCCGGTCGGCAGAACACCAGCTGTCCAGTTCCCCGGCTTGACGGCCCTGTTCGATCAGCCGTTGCCACAGGCCCAGGATGTCGCTGCCGTTGGCCTCCTCCGCATCGCCTTCCGCCACCCGGGCATTCATGAGTCCGTGGCGAAGATAGATTCGCAGCCAGGCCGGATGTTTTTCGCACCAATCGGCGGACGCATCGAGTACGCAGACAATCCGCTCGCGAAAGCTCCCGTGCATCGCCAGCTCGCCTTCCAGACGCGCGAGATCGCGCGCCAGCTCCGTCTCGACCCAATACCCGAGCACGGCGTCTTTCGCAGGAAAATGATTGTAAAGCGTCCGTCTGGCGACATCCGCTTGCTCGGCGATCCGCTCCATCGTCACGGCTTCGTAGCCTTGCGTCGCAAACAGGCTTGCCGCGGTATCGGCCAGGTGCCGCAACATCCGCTGGCGCTTGCGCCGGCGACGGTTCGGTTTGTCCGGCTCGGTTTTCAAGCCCGTAGCAGCTGTTTCACAAAGTACATTATTATACATAGTGTAATTTTTGTGTGCTGGCCACCGGTCCAAAGCCACCGAAACCACCCTCGCAGGAAGACGGCGAGCAACGGAAACGGATCGGGGAACGGCCGGCCGCAGCGGCCCCAGCGGCTAAACTAGTCCGGACGCGTACAGGAAGCGAGCATGCCCGTCATCAAATCAGCGATCGATCGCAACGGCAAGGAATTTGCCGCCAACCGCGACCACATGAAAGCCCTGGTCGCGGGTCTGCGCGAAAAACTGATGAAAACGGCGAAAGGCGGGAGCGAGCGAGCGCGCAAGAAGCATCTGGATCGCGGTAAACTGCTGCCGCGCGATCGCATCGAGGCGCTGTTCGATCCCGGCTCGCCGTTTCTCGAACTCTCGGCGCTCGCCGCACACGGGATGTATGACGGTGCCGCGCCCGCCGCCGGTGTTGTCGCCGGCATCGGCCGCGTGCACGGGCGCGAGGTGATGGTCGTCGCCAACGACGCCACCGTGAAAGGCGGCACCTACTTTCCGATAACGGTCAAGAAACATTTGCGCGCGCAGGAGGTGGCACTCGAAAACCGCCTGCCGTGCATTTACCTCGTGGACTCCGGCGGCGCGTTTCTCCCCTTGCAGGACGAAGTCTTCCCGGACAAGGAACACTTCGGGCGCATCTTCTACAATCAGGCCCGGCTTTCGCGCGCGCGCATCCCGCAGATCGCGGTCGTCATGGGCTCCTGCACCGCGGGCGGCGCCTACGTCCCGGCGATGTGCGACGAGGCGATCATCGTGCGCAACCAGGGCACGATCTTCCTCGGCGGCCCGCCGCTCGTGAAGGCCGCGACCGGCGAGGTGGTGGATGCCGAAGCGCTCGGCGGCGGCGAACTGCACAGCAAAGTCTCCGGTGTTACCGATCATCTCGCCGATGACGACGCGCATGCGCTCGCCATCACCCGTGACATCGTCGCGCATTTCAACTACACACGCCCGAATTGGCTCACGAAACAGCAAAGCGTCGAACCCCGTTATCCGGCCGACGAACTCTACGGCGTCGTGCCGACCGAGACCCGCTTCCCCTACGACGTGCACGAAGTCATCGCGCGGCTCGTGGACGGCTCCGAGTTCCAGGAATTCAAGACGAACTACGGCAAGACGCTCGTCACCGGCTTCGCACATCTCTACGGCTATCCCGTCGGCATCATCGCCAACAACGGCATTCTGTTCTCCGAGAGCGCCCTCAAGGGCACACACTTCATCGAGCTGTGCGAACAGCGCCGCATTCCGCTCGTGTTCCTGCAGAACATCACCGGCTTCATGGTCGGCGCGAAATACGAAGCCGGCGGCATTGCCAAGGACGGTGCGAAAATGGTGATGGCCGTCGCCTGCGCGAGCGTGCCCAAGTTCACGGTATTGATCGGCGGCTCATTCGGCGCGGGCAACTACGCCATGTGCGGACGCGCCTACGGCGCACGGTTTTTATGGATGTGGCCAAATGCGCGCATCTCCGTCATGGGTGGCGAGCAGGCCGCAAGCGTACTCGCAACAGTCAAGCGCGACGGCATCGAAGCGAAGGGCGGGCAGTGGAGCGACAAGGAAGAGGAAGCCTTCAAGCAACCGCTCCGCGAACAGTACGAAATGCAAGGCCATCCCTACTACTCCACCGCTCGCCTGTGGGACGACGGCGTGATAGATCCCGCCGACACCCGCCGCATTCTCGGCATGGCGCTCGCCACCGCCGAAAATGCCCCGCCCGAACCCGGTGCCCGCTACGGCGTCTTCCGCATGTAAGGCAGAGCGCCGTCACCTGCCGACTTTCTCCGGCCTCATCCGAATCGGGGCGAGTTTCGATCCGGCGGCTTGCACGGTGCAGCCGCGCTCACGAAGGAATCGACGTACCGGGTTTCCGGCTCGACCGGATTTCGGCATCCATCGAAAAACGCAGTGGCGATAAACTAGGCGGAAATAACGAACGAGAACGTGCATGACGGCCAAGGTTTTGCTGGAAACCGACGCGCGCGGTGTCGCGACGCTCACGCTCAACCGTCCGAAGAAGCACAACGCTTTCGACGATGCGTTGATCGCCGAGTTGACGGCAAAGATCGAAGCGCTGGAAACGGACGATTCCGTGCGTGTCGTGGTACTGACGGGCGCGGGCGCAACGTTTTCCGCCGGTGCCGACCTCGAGTGGATGCGCGGCATGGCGAAGGCCAGCGAAGCCGAGAACCGCGAGGATGCCCTGCGGCTCGCAAAGATGCTGCGCACGCTCAACTTCTTCCCCAAGCCGACGCTCGCGCGGGTGAACGGCGCGGCCTACGGCGGCGGCATCGGGCTCGTCGTCTGCTGCGACATCGCCATCGGCGTGGAAGGCGCGAAATTCTCGCTCTCGGAAGTCAAGCTCGGCCTCGCGCCCGCCACCATCGCGCCCTACGTGGTCGCCGCGATCGGTCTGCGCCAGGCTCGACGGCTGTTCGTCAACGGTGAGATCTTCGACGCGGCCGAGGCTGCGCGCATCGGCCTGCTGCACCATTGCGTCGCCGCGGGCGCGCTGGACGACACGCTGGATCGCATTCTCCACTACCTGCTGAAGGGCGGCCCCCTTGCGCAGCGCGAAGCGAAGGCGCTGGCACTGCGCACGGCGGGAATGACGCCAGATGCAGCGAAGGAAACCGACGCCGCGAACGCCGAACTCATCGCCCGTCTGCGCGTCTCGTCCGAAGGACAGGAAGGCATTGGCGCCTTTCTCGACAAGCGCAAGCCCGGTTGGAGTATCCATCAGTGAACCTGTCACGTACAAGATGGCTTACGCTCTTTCTGATTTGCACCCTCTCGTTGACAGCAACAGCCTATGCAAATAGCACGAAAGGGACTCGAGGTTGCTGGCAGACGGCCATGACCCAATACGAACTCGACCAATGCGCCGGGAAACATGCTCATAATGCCCAGGAAAAGCTCGATAACGTATACAAACAGATTCTCAAGGAATATGCCAAAGACCCGGTTTTCATCAAAGCCTTGCAGGCATCGCAAAAGGCTTGGCTTGAGTACCGCGATGCCCAGATAAAAATGGCGTATCCACACGCTGATGAGAGTGGTCGCCCAACCGTGATCCCGATGTGCGAAGCGCAATACCGGGGATCTCTCACCCAAGCAAGGACAAAACAGCTGGAACGCTGGCTAGAAGGATCGCCCGAGGGTGAGGTATGTTCCGGATCGATCAAGTATTCGCCGAAGGCGAAATACGCTCCCACCGTACCACTTGAAGTCAGTTCGTCCCATCCTGCCACTGCATGTCAAGAAACTCAGGGGCAATAAGGAATCCAACCATGAAGCCACCGATTCTCAACGTCGCCGACGCCGAATACACCGATCTCGCCGAGCAATCGCGCCGCATGGGTTCGGAAATGCCCTCCGAGCGCTACGGCGGCCGCATGGCTTCCCTGTCGCGCCCCCTCGGTGCACACAAGCTCGGCTATAACGTCACCGTGATCGCGCCCGGCAAGTGCGCCTTCCCCTTCCACAGCCACCGCGTGAACGAGGAGATGTTTTTCGTGCTCGAAGGCACGGGAGAATTGCGCTACGGCGAGACCCGCTACCCGCTGCGCGCCGGCGACATCGTCGCCTGCCCGCCCGGCGGCGCGGAAACGGCGCACCAGATCGTCAACATCGGCGAGACCGAGCTGCGCGTCTTCGCGGTGAGTACCAACGAAACGCCCGAAATCTGCGGGTATCCCGACTCGGGCAAGTTCGGCGTGCTGGCGCACTTCGATCCCGATGCCAGCGGGCGACCGCAGTTTTTCACCCACATCGGGCGCACCGAAGACACGCGCGATTACTGGGAGGGAGAATGATGACTCCGGCTCTCAACCTTGCCAACCCGGAGCTGCAAAGCGCCACGCCGGAACAGGCCCTCAAGGGCGGCACAGCCGCCGATTACGACATCCTCTGGGGCGAGATCGCGAGTCGCACCGGTGCGCGCAAGTTCGTGCTACAACCTGACCGTCGTGACACCAAGCAAGCGCAACTGCCTGTTCCACTACCCGGATTCCGGAAAATTCGGCGTGTATGCGAATCCGCCGCCCGGTCAACACGACAAGCCGCAACGTTTCCGTCATCTCGCACGCCGCGAGAATTCCCGCGACTACTGGAAGGCGAATAATGGGGTCGTTGCGTCCTGGAATCCCCGGATCTCGCGAAGAGGGGCGGTGATCGGCACTGCCGGGCGCGCTACCCTGTAAAATTGGCATATGTTCAAGAAAATCCTGATCGCCAACCGCGGCGAAATTGCCTGCCGGGTGGTCCAGACCTGCCGCCGGCTTGGCGTGGCGACGGTGGGCGTTTATTCGGATGCCGACCGCCGAGCACTCCATGTCGAAAAAGCCGACGAGGCGGTACACATCGGCGCCGCGCCGGCCGCCGAATCCTACCTCGATATGGATCGCATCCTCGCCGCTGCAAAAGAGACCGGCGCCGAGGCGATTCATCCGGGCTATGGTTTTCTGTCCGAGAACAGCGAATTCGCGCGCCGCTGCCGGAAGGCCGGGATCGTGTTCATCGGCCCATCGCCGGAAAGCATGGACTCGATGGCCTCGAAAAGCGCGGCCAAGGCGCTCATGGAAAAGGCCGACGTGCCGGTAACACCCGGCTATCACGGCGATGACCATAGCCAGAACAAGCTCGAAGATGAAGCGAAGAAAAAAAGTTTCACGTAGATGAAAATCGGTTTCCCGTTGATGATCAAGGCCACGGCGGGCGGCGGTGGCAAGGGCATGCGCGTCGTCCACGACGCCGAGGAATTCAAGGATGCGCTCGGCGGCGCGAAACGCGAAGCCAAGGGCGCCTTCGGCGACGACAAGGTGCTGCTCGAAAAGTACATTGAGCGCCCTCGCCATATCGAATTTCAGGTCTTCGGCGACAGCCACGGCAATGCAGTGCATGTCTTCGAGCGCGAATGCACGCTGCAGCGACGCTTCCAGAAGGTTGTGGAAGAAACGCCATCGCCGTTCCTGGACGATGCCACACGCGCAAAGATGGGCGAAGCCGCCGTCGCCGCCGCTCGCGCCGTGAATTATGTGAATGCCGGCACCATCGAATTCATCGTAGGCGCCGACAAGGCATTTCATTTCATGGAAATGAATACGCGCCTGCAGGTCGAACACCCCATCACGGAAGAAATCACCGGTCTCGATCTCGTCGAATGGCAGCTTCGTGTCGCCTGCGGCGAAAAACTACCGCTCACTCAACAACAGATCAAGACGCAAGGCCATGCAATCGAAGTGCGCCTTTACGCCGAAAATACCGATAAGGGATTCCTGCCGGTAACAGGGCACATTGACTCCTTCGATTATCCCTGGGATGAGATTACGCGCGTGGACACCGGCGTACGCAGCGGTGATAACATTTCCATTTTCTACGATCCAATGATCGCCAAAATCAGCGTACACGGCGAGAATCGTGCCGAGACCATCAAATACCTGCGCTCGACGCTCGGTGAAACTGCCGTGTTCGGACTCGTCACCAACTTGCCGTTGCTGCGCGGTATCGCCCGGCATCCGGCCTTCGCAAAAGGCGATTTCGACACCGGCTTCATCGAAGGCGAACTCCAAACGCTGCTGGAACGCCCCGCGCTCACATCGGCGGCAATCGCCGCCGCGCTGGCGGAGCAAGTACCGCATACCCGGTATCTCCCCGCCCAACCCTGGGATTCGGACGGCTGGCGGCTCGACGGCTCGCGCGGACGCCGCTTGCTGCTACGCGGAAACGACGGCAGGGAAGAGATGATTCGCATCGAAGGCAACGAGGCGCGGTTTCACTTCACGCTCGGCGAAAGTATTCATACGGGTGGGGACGTGCCGGATCTGGACGTTCCGGGTGAAGCATTCCAAAGTTTCCGACTGAACGGGACGATCCATCATCCGACGGTCTTGCGTTGCGGCGACCGTTACCAGGTGGCGCTGGACGACGAGGTGTTCGAATTCACGCTCAGCCCTCCGTGCACGCCGCCGACACGGCGACGCATCCGGTGAGTCCGATGCCGGGACGCGTAGTCGCGGTGCACATCAAGGACGGCGATAAGGTCGAAATCGGTCAGGCGCTGCTGGTGCTCGAAGGCATGAAGATGGAATACACCGTCAAGGCCGGCGTCGCCGGCACCATCGGAAAACTTCTGTGCGCCGAGGGCGACATGGTGGACGCCGAAGCGCCGCTGGTGGAGATCGAAGCCGATGACGATTAACCTGGGCCGGGATAAGCGCAGCGTTCCCGGCGATTCCCGGCGGATGCCGGCAACACGTCTCGCGCTTATGCCGGCCTGCGGGTGCCACGTATCATGAACGCGTATCCGAAGTTCGTGAAGATCGTCGAAGTCGGCCCGCGCGACGGCCTGCAGAACGAAAAGAACATTGTGCCCGCCGCAACCAAGGTCGAATTCATCAACCGGCTATCGCAGACCGGCTTGAAAACGATCGAGGCGACGAGCTTCGTGAGCCCGAAATGGATTCCGCAACTCGCCGATGCAGCGGAAGTTCTCGCCGGCATCGAGAAGAAACCGAGCGTCTCCTACCCGGTGCTGGTGCCGAACGAAAAGGGCATGCAGCGCGCGCTCGCGGCCGGCGCGAAAGAGGTTTCGATTTTCACGGCGGCTTCGGAAAGTTTCAACCGCAGGAACATCAATGCCTCCATCGCCGAGTCGATCGAACGCTTCAAACCGGTGACAGCGCTTGCCGCGGAGCATGACATTCGCGTGCGCGGCTATATTTCGACCGTCATCGGCTGTCCATACGAAGGCGCGATTGAACCGGCGGCGGTGGCGCGGGTGGCGCGGCAACTCGACGCGCTCGGCTGTTACGAGATTTCGCTCGGCGACACCATCGGCGTCGGCACGCCGGTCAAGGCAGAGCGGATGCTCGCCGCCGTCGCCGCCGAAGTGCCGATGGAGAAGCTCGCGGTCCATTTTCACGACACCTACGGCCAGGCGCTCGCGAATATTCACGCCTGCCTCGGACTCGGTGTCGCCGCCGTGGACAGCTCCGCCTCGGGCCTCGGGGGTTGTCCCTACGCCAGGGGCGCGACCGGCAATGTCGCCACCGAGGATGTGCTCTACATGCTCACCGGCATGAGTATCGACACGGGCGTGGACATGGATCGGCTTCTCGAAGCCGGCGCCTTCATCAGCGCGGCGCTCGGGCGTCGACCCGACAGCAAGCTCGGGCGCATTCCCGCCGAAAACCGGTACGGGCCTTGAACCGCCACCGTTAAGGTATAGTCAATGGCGGGCGAACGACCCCGGCCTAAAATGGTCACAACAAGCCCGCCTTGATCGTGAGGAGTAGTCGACGCGTGTCCAAGCATCCGCCGTATCTGCTGAGTATCCTGGTCCTCGTGGCGCTCGCCACCGCCCTGCCGGGCGCCGCACGGGCGTTCGGTTTCACCGACGTCGTCGCCAAGGCCAAGGCGCTCGCCGCGAAACCTTACAAGCCCCCGCCGGCAACGCCCGACTTTCTCACGAAACTGAGTTACGACGAGTTTCGCAAGATCCGCTTCGATCCCAAGAACAGCCTGTGGCACCAGAGCCATTCCAACTTCCAGGTCATGCTCGTCGCCCCGGGACTGTATTTCAAGCATATCGTCAATATCCACGTGGTGGATGCCGCCGGCGTTCACCAGGTGCCGTTCCAAAAGGACTGGTTCTCCTGGCCGAAAAAGCTCGCTGCCAGGATACCCAAGAACCTGGGTTACGCGGGCTTCAAGCTTACCTATCCTCTCGACGGGCCCAACCTACGGAACCAGTTCTTGGTCTTCGCCGGCGTCAGTTACTTCCGTGGGGTGGCCCGCAACGAGAATTTCGGGTTGTCCGCGCGCGGGATTGCGGTGGACACGGGGCTCCCGAGCGGAGAGGAATTCCCGATTTTCACCAATTACTGGCTGGTTCGCCCGAGTCCGGACGCGCATGTCCTGCGCTTCTTCGCCCTGCTCGACGGCCCCAGTCTCGCCGGCGCCTACCGGTTCCTGGTTACCCCCGGAGCGCCGACACAAGTCAAGGTCAAGGCCTCGCTGTTCCTGCGCAAGGACATCACGCTGCTCGGTTTCGCGCCGCTCACCAGCATGTTTTACTATGGTGAAAACACCCCCCGCCCCGCAGGGCGATGGCGCGGGGCCATACACGATTCGGACGGCCTCCTGATCCATTCGAACACCGGCGAATGGCTCTGGCGCCCGCTCATCAATCCGATCAACCTCTCCACGGACTATTTCGAGGCGGACTCACCGCAGGGCTTCGGCCTGCTGCAGCGCGACCGCCATTTTCGCGATTATCAGGACGCCGAGGCGCGCTACGATACGCGGCCCTCCGCCTGGATTACGCCCCATAACGACTGGGGTAACGGGCATGTCGTGCTGGTGGAAATTCCCACCGACACCGAAATCAACGACAATATCGTTGCCTTCTGGAGTCCGAGCAAGGCGCCGAAGGCGGGCGATCATTACGAGTTGGACTATACGCTCGAGTTCGGCGGCGCCGGCATCACCGGCGAGCCGCTTGCGCGGGCGGCCAACAGCTTCGTCGGCAATGGCGGAAAGGCCAACGTGTATCGTTTCGTGGTGGACTTCAAGGGCGGCCCGCTCGCGAAGCTCAAGCCCGACGCCCCCGTACACGCCGTCGTAAGCGGCCTCAACGGCGCGAAAATCCTCCAGCACAATGTCGAATGGGTGCAACCGCTCGGCACCTGGCGACTCTCGTTTCTCGCCCAGGCGCCGGCAGGCAAGCCCCTAGACCTGCGGGCCTTCCTCAAGTCCGGCAAGCAGACACTCAGCGAAACCTGGACTTACGAACTGCCGTCGCCCAACCGTATTCCCACACATGGGAGCTGAGTCCGGCGCCGAAGAGCCCGGGGAGGCACTACCGCGCTCGATGCCACCCATCGTTCGCGCCAGCATGCGCTATCGGCATCGGCGGCAGCGGCGACCTCGCCGCGATTGGACCTGGGCGGGGCACTGGCGCCGTCTCCTGCTGATCGCCGTACTCATCGTACAAACGCTCTTCGCCGTCTACTTCATGCTCGCGGTGCTTCCCTACCACGGCCGTACGCCGCTCGAGGTCGCGCTTGCCATCGCCTTCGCCGCCAGTTTCGGCTGGGTGTCGCTCGGCGCCTGGCTTGCTCTCGTGGGCTTCTTCGTTCGCGCGGCGGGCGGCGACCGCAAAGGAATCATCAGGCGCACCGACCGTCGGGCCTTCGCGGCTGCCCCCCTCGCGCCGACGGCCATCCTCATGCCGCTTTATCAGGAACCGGTGGCGCGCAGCCTCGCGGGTCTCGGCGCCGTGTACCGCTCGCTCGAACGCCACGGCCAACTGGCGCAGTTCGAATTCTTCATTCTCTCCGACAGCCGCGACCCCGACACCTGGATCGCCGAGGAGGCGGGCTGGGCGGAACTCGTACGCGAACTCGGGGCCGAGGGTCGCATTCACTACCGGCGCCGGCGCATCAATCTGCGCCACAAGAGCGGCAACATCGCCGATTTCATGCGTCGCTGGGGCAACCGCTTCCGCTACTTTCTGATCCTCGACGCCGACAGCCTGATGGAAGGGCGGACCATCTCTCGCATGGTCCGGCTGATGGAGCTGCACGGGGAGATCGGCATCCTGCAAGCGCCGCCCACCATCGTCGGCGCACGCTCGCCCTTCGCGCGCGTGCAGCAATTTGCCAACCGCCTCTACGGCCCGCTGTTCACGGCCGGTCTCGCCGCGATCCAGCTCGGCGATGGCGCCTACTGGGGCCACAACGCCATCATCCGCACCCGGGCCTTCATGGACCACTGCGCGATTGCGAGCCTGCGCGGCATCGGCCTGTTCCGCGGCGCCGTCCTCAGCCACGACTTCGTCGAAGCCGCCTACATGCGCCGCGGCGGCTACGAAGTCTGGCTCGAACCCGCACTCGCCGGGAGTTACGAGGAATCCCCACCGACGCTCGTGGACGAGCTCGCGCGCGACCGGCGCTGGGCGAAGGGCAACCTCCAGCACATTGCGCTCATGCTCGGCGGGCGCGGCCTCGCGCTTGCCCACCGTTTCACCTTCCTGAACGGCGTTCTGTCCTACGCCGCGGCGCCCCTGTGGCTCGCCTTCCTCGCGCTGTCCGCGGCCGAGGTGGCACAATTCACCCTGTGGCCGATCAACTATTTTCCCGGCGGCCACCGGCTGGTGCCGCTGTGGCCGGAATGGCACCCGGAATGGGCGCTCAGATTGGTGTTCGGCACCGCCTTCGTGCTTTTTTTGCCGAAGTTCCTCGCCTTCGTCGACGCCCTGTTTCGGCGCCGCCTGCGGCGCGGCTTTGGCGGTACGCTGCGCCTCGCCTTCGGGATCGCCCTGGAAACCCTGGCCTCGATGTTGCTCGCCCCCATCCGCATGCTCGCGCACAGCCGCTTCGTCCTCGAGGCGCTCGTGAACCTGCGCGTGCGCTGGGCGGGGCAGAATCGCGGCGGCGAAATCGGCTGGCTCGCGGCCCTGCGGATGCACGGCTTCGGGCTGCTCCTCGGCGTCGGCTGGTCCTGGTTTGCCTGGTACCTGCGCCCGCTGTTTCTTTACTGGTCGCTGCCGGTCACCCTGCCGCTGATCCTCGCGCCCGTCGTGTCGGTACTTCTGAGCCGCCGCCGGCCTGGCGACTGGCTCGCCCGCGCCGGACTCCTTGACACACCGGAAGACAAGAAGATACCGCCCGTGGTCCGCGAACGCGAATGGCTGCCGCAGACACTCGGGAACCCCGCGCCACTCGGCGCCTTCTCCCGTGCCGTGCTCGACCCGACCTGGAACCGGGCCGTGCGCATTTGCGCCAACCGACGCCGGACACCGGACGCGCCGATCGAAAAGGCGCTCGCGAAGGGCCCGGAAGCCCTCGATCGCAATACCAAAGCGATCCTCGCCGGAAACGAAGCCGCGCTGTCCCTCCTGCATCGCAAAATGCACGGTTTTCACTCGCCGCCTGCCTGGCTCCCGTACCGTGCCCGGCTCGAATGCATCGGCGCGAGAGAAAAAAGCGAACGCTGCTCCTCGTTTCACGATACCTGTTGAAGGGCACTCAGAAGCTGTAACTGGCACGTAAACCGAGAAGGTGATTGCGGCCCGACGCCGGCTCGAAGTAGCGGCCGTTGCCCGCATCCACGATCACGGCGCCGATGCAGGCGCGATCGAAAAGATTGTCAATACGTACGAATTCCCGGAATCGCCAGGCATCGGCTTGCTGGCGGAATCCGGCTTCCAGGTCGGCGACGAGGTAACTACCCGCCGCCGTAATAGCCCCAACCCTTTGTCGGTTGCGCCGCCCACGCAGACGTTGCCGGCAATGCAAATGTCGGCGTCAATGCGAACTCATCAAGGTTGCGGATACGCCACGTACAGTCGACCTGTCACTCTTCTCCCCTTGTGGAAGAGAGACAAGGCGAGGGGGATAATTCACGGCGCCGCCCTGAGGCGCAACCTCTCACTCCAAACCTTCTCCCGCGAAGGAATTGTGAATGTCAGTGTGCCAGTGTCGTTGGCGTAATCAGATTCCGTTCTGACCTACCACCGAAGACGGCACCGAGCGGAGCGATTCAGGGACGAGCGGGGTCCCGCTGAGGTCGCCCCGCCGCAAGGCCGAACAGATTCTCGAGTCGGCCGCGGTGGCGGCGACTGAAATTGACGAAACTCCCGTCCTCGAGCAGCACGCGATAGTCGCCGTGATACCACGGCCGAATCTCGCGAATGTAATCGACGTTCACGATCTGGCCACGGTGAACCTGCACGAAGCGGCGCTCGTCCAGCCGTTTCGAGAGACTCGCCAGCGAGGCGCGCAGCTGGTAGGTCGTCCTGTTCGCGTGCACGGTCACGTAATTACCGTCGGACTCGATGCAGGCGATCTCGCCGACATCGAGAATGAATTCGCGGTTGAGTTTGCGTACCACAAGCCGGTCGAGCCGAACGACACCGTTCTCGGGCATTTGCGGCTCCAGTCGCCGGATCGCCTCCTGCGTCTCGCGCCAGCGGCGCCGGACCCCGAAGGCGCAAAGAATGCCGATGATGATCCAGTAGGCTACGAAGTCCTTGCGATACTCGTGGATCCAGCCCGAAACAACGAGACCGAAATGGTGGCTTTCGCCGGCAAGCGCATAGGCGAGCTTGCGCAGGCCCACCATGCCGGCAACATGAACGATCGAAAACGGCAGCGTAGCAACGAGATGAACCGGAACGCTCCGATACCAACGGCGATCGGCGACCGGGAGCCACCGGTTCAACCAGGCGATGGCGGGAATCAGGGTCGCGATCAGCAGATTGCTGGAGATTTCCCAAACGAAGGGTTCCCAGACCGCCAGGGAGTCACGAAACGGGCGTAATTGGTCAGCACGCTGAAGGCGTTGCGCAAGGTAACCGCCACCAGCAAGACCACGAATATCGCGATCTCCCAGGCGATCAGGCGCCGTTGCTTCGGATCTGAATCATGCATTGGAAAGACCCAGAGGGTTCGGCGACCCACACGATCGTCAGCGCCGGCACAAAAGCATCAGTTCCACTTTAGTGGATTCGCGCGATTGCGCCACAGAAGCAATAGGCGTAAACGCCGCGTGGATCCTGGAGCGACAGGGTGCTCTTGAGCCCCTTCAGGAGCGGCTGCGCAGCCTCGATGAGCGGGTGTTCCCCGCCGCCGAAAAGGTGCATCGTGACGCTGCGGGCATCGGGGTTGTTCGCGAGGTTGACGATGAAGCGCTGGGTTCCGGAGAGTTCGGGGGCAATGTAGGTGACGCCATAATGCTGCAACCTGGCAAGGGCGGCAGCGGACTTGACCGCCGTCGCAAGGTCACCGAAGTCGTCAATCAGGCCGATGCGTTTGGCATCGGTCCCCGGCCACACCCGACCCTGTGCAATCGCCTGAACGTGGCTCAGGGGCAGGTTGCGATAATGCGACACGTGGCCCGTGAACTCGGCATAGCCATGGTTGACGGTGAGCCGGAAAACCTTGGCCTCCGGCGGTGTGAGCGGGCGCATGGGATCGCCGAAATCGGCAAGCGGCGAAGTCTCGACGCCATCCCGGTGAATGCCGACCCAGGCCATGGTGTTCTGGAACGTGGGGAACATGCCGAAGATGCCGATCGAGCCCGTGATCGTCGCCGGCGAGGCGAAGATCTTGTCCCCCGCCATGGAAATCCAGTAACCGCCCGAGGCGGCGACACCGGACATGGAAATCACCAGCGGCTTGCCCGTCTTCTCCAGCGCCACCTCTGCATTCAGAATCTGGCTGGAGGCAATGGCGCTCCCGCCGGGGCTGTCAACATCGAGCACGACCGCCTTGATACGATCGTCGTGGGCCGCCCGGTTGAGCAAATCCGACAACGTATCGGCACCGATGGTGCCGGGCGGGGCCTCGCCGGTCACGATGTCGCCCTGGGCGACGATGATCGCCACCTGGTCCCAGGCGCGGTTGGCGATATGCGCGGCGGGCCGGCGCGCGGCGAGATATTGCTTGAGCGAAACGCTGCGGTATTCTCCGGTGTCGGCATCCGCACCGACCAACTTGCCAATTTGTCGATTCAGCGCCGGGAGGGAAACGACGCCGTCGATCAAATTGCCGTGCTTCGCCACCTTGGCGGCGCTACCGCCCATCTTCGTGAGCGCCGCAGGCAGATTGTCGGCAAGCGAAACGACGTCCGCCGGATTGTTGCCTCGCGCCTCGGCTACCGCGTTGGTGTAACGATGCCACAACACGTCGATCAACTCGGTCGTTTCTTCCTTCGCTGCCGGCGACATGTCGTTGCGCGTATACGGCTCGACGTAATCCTTGTACTTGCCGACCCGGAACACGTGCCACTCGACCTTGAGTTTGTCGATGAGATCCTTGTAATAATTAGTGTAGGCCGCTAGCCCCACCACACCGACCATCCCCTGCGGACTCGTCAGATAGGCCTTGTTCGCCGCCGCGGCAAGGTAATAGGAGCCCTGGCTGTAGTCGGCGGCGTAGGCCACCACCGGCTTGCCGCTCTTCTCGAAGCGCGCCATGGCCTTCGCGACCCGCTTGAGTTGCGGGAGACTACCGCCCGCGAAATCATCCAGGTCGAGCGTGACGGCTTCGATGTGCGGATCGCCCGCCGCGGTGTCGAGCGCGTGGACCAGATCGCGCACACGGGTCACCGGCGAAACGGGCATGCCGGCAAGCTTGTGCATGGCGCGCTTGACCGGATCGGGAATCTGCTCGACCAGCATGCCCTGGGGATCGAGCGCCAGCGCCGCCGTTTTCGGGACCGTGGGGCCTTTCGGAGTGAAAACCCAAACCAGGACGATGACAACGATGCCGATCACGACGATGGCGACGATGGCCCGCCGGAGAATATCTATCCCCTTGAATATACCGATCAGGAAGCGGAGGAACCCACTGCGCGGCTTCGCCATTACCGTTTGCCGTTGTAATTCAACGACGGCATTTTATCAGGCCGGGCCGGTCTCCCCCACCGGCAAGGGAATCTCAAACCGATGCGGGCTTCAGCCGGACCCGCTCGTGGCGAACGCCGTAGCCCATCAGGCGGGCCGGAATCCGGCGCACGAAGCCAAAGCGCAGCAGGAAGCCCGCAAGCCCTCCCATGCGCAGCCCCTCCGATGCCGAATCGATCGCCTGGCTCAGAATACGATTCTGAATCGTGATTTGAATACGCTGCATGACCCGCACCGGCCACTCGCGCCGCCGCTGCACGCGAGCCAGATCGTTTTCATCGAGACGCCGCTCGGCGCGCAGGATCGGCCCAAGAATATTGGCCGCAGCCACCGCATCCTGGATCGCGTAATTGACGCCCACGCCTCCGACCGGCGACATGGCATGGGCGGCATCGCCGATCAGGAGCAGGCCCGGGCGATGCCAACACGCGAGACGATCCACTTGCACCGACAGCAGATTGAGATCGTCCAGGGATTGAATCTCGCCCACGCGTTCGGCGAGAAACGGCGCGAGCGCCGCCAGCTGTTCGCGAAATGCCTCGAGCCCGCGAGCACGGAATGCATCGAAACCGCCCTTGGCAATCACATAGGCAATCTGCCAATAGCTGTCGCGGTTCAACATCACGATCATCTGGCCCTTGCCGACGATGCCGCCGGTCGCCTCCCGATCGCCTGCGCGACGCGAGAGGCGAAACCACAGGCAGTCCACCGGCGCACCAAACTCCCGCGGCTCGAAACCCGCGGCGGCGCGCATCGTCGAGTGTCGCCCGTCGGTACCGACGACCAGGTCGGCGCGAATCTCAACTTCGCCCTCGGGCCCCGCGGCGCGTACCCCGACGATGCGCCCCGTCTCCTCGATCGGCTCGCGGCCTTCCGTGTGCATCAGCAGGCAATAATCCGGATAGCGCCCGCTCTCCTCGGCCAGCATGTTCAGAAAGTCCCACTGCGGGGTCAGTGCGAGGTAGGGGAAATCCTTGAGGCCGCGAAAATCGGCGACGGCAAAGCTGCCGTTTGCCAGCTCCGCGTGCATGACCTCGTCCTTGTGCACCGGAAGCCGCCAGAACCGATCGAGGAGCCCGAGGTCGGCGAGAATACGCAGGGTGGACGGCTGCACCGTGTCGCCGCGAAAATCACGCAGGAAATCGCCGTGCTTCTCGAGCACCACGACCGGCACCCCGGCGCGGGCAAGTATCAGGCCCAGCATCATCCCGGCGGGGCCGCCACCGACGATGCAGCAGCGCGTTTCGATCATCCTCATGCCGGGGCGTCAAAAGGGACAGATTACGAATCCTAGCACAGAAAAAACGTTACCAAAGGCTCTGTGTGAATGCGTGCTCCCGAGCGACCGGTCCTTGACGCAGAAGGTAGAAGGTGCCCGCCCGCGATCCCCGGCGTGTCGCACCGCTGTCCGGGGAAAGCCGACAAGGTCCCGGTGCTCCCCGCAGAGTCAGACCTTTTCCTTGATCCGGGCGGCCTTGCCGCGGCGGTCGCGCAGGTAGTAGAGCTTGGCACGGCTGACGTTGCCCTTGCGCTTGAGTTCGACACTCGCGATCGCCTTGCTGTGCATCAGGAACTTGCGCTCGACGCCCTCGCCGTGCGAAACCTTGCGCACGGTAAACGAGCTGGCAACGCCGCGGTTGCGCCGGGCGATCACGACGCCCTCGAAAGCCTGCAGGCGGTCACGCCCGCCCTCGCTCACCTTGACCTGCACCACCACTGTATCGCCGGGAGCAAACGCCGGAATGTCATCGCGCATCTGCTCGCGTTCGAGTTCCTGAATGACCTGACTCATTGCCGTTCTCCTGTCAAGCTATCTGTCACGGGCAGGGCCCGCTCCTACAACAAATCCTCGCGCCGCTCGCGCGTGCGCCGCTCGGCCTCGCCGCGCCGCCAGCGGCGCACGGCGGCGTGATCGCCCGAAAGCAGCACCTCGGGCACCCGCCGGCCTTCGATCTCCTCAGGACGCGTGTAATGCGGGCAATCGAGGAGCCCTTCCGCGAAGGAGTCCTCGGCTGCCGAATCCGCATCGCCGAGCACCCCCGGCACAAAGCGGAACACCGCATCCATTACCACCAGCGCCGCCGCCTCGCCACCCGACAGCACGTAATCGCCGATCGAGAGCTCGCGATCCACGCAGGCATCGACAAAACGCTCATCCACGCCCTCGTAGCGACCACAGACGAGGATCGCCCCCGGTCCCGCGGCCAGGCGCCTGGCCTCTGCGGCATCGAAGCGCTCGCCCTGCGGGCTCAGGTAGATCACCTCGGCGTCGTCGCCTCGCGCCGCGCGCGCCTTGCGCACCGCGGCCGCAAGCGGCTCGAACAGCATCACCATCCCCGGACCACCGCCGTAGGGCCGATCGTCCACGCTGCGGTGCCGACCGGTCGCGTACTCGCGCGGATCCCAGGTCTCCACGTGAACCTTTCCGGCCTCCAGCGCCCGGGACGCCACGCCGTAACCGAGCGTCCCGGCAATCATCTCCGGGAAGATCGTCACCACATCGAAACGCGGCCCCATGTTCTTCCCCCGATTCAGTCCTCGGGATTCCAGTCCACGATCAGCCGGCCTTCGGCGATCAGAACCTTGTCCACATACACCCCCGGCGCCCAAGGGATCAATCGTTCGCGCGCGCCGTCGCTCACCACCATGACGTCGTGGCCGCCGGTCTCGATCGAGCCGCTCACCCGGCCCAGCGTCACGCCATCGCGGTTCTCGACCGCCAGGCCGATCAGATCGGCCCAGTAAAAGCCATCGGTCGGTGCGAGCGCCTCGCGCGGCACCGCAATTTCAGCGCCGAGCAACTCGCGCGCCCGATCGCGATCCTCGATCCCGTCAAGCCGTGCCACGACGCCGTGACCGTGCGTCCGACCTTCAATCAACCCGTACTCGCGACGCTCCTCGTCCGCCCCGAGCCACCAGCGCGGATAATCGAGGATGCCGCCACGCGGATCGGTATGCGAATGAATCCGCAACCAGCCACGCACGCCATACATCCCGGCAACGCGCCCCAGCGTGACCCAAGTCGCGCGCGGAGCGCCCTGCTCCGGCATTTACTTCCGGGCGTCGGCCTCGCTGCTCGAAGCCTCTGCGCTCTCCTCCGCCACCGGCGATTCCACCGCAGGCTCACCCTCGGCCTTGACCTCAGACTCGGCAGACTCGGCTTTTGCCTCAGGCGATTCCTCCGCCGGCTCTTCAGGCGCTTCCGCGGCCACATCGGCCTTGGCATCACCCGGCTCGACCTGCCCGGCCCCGGCTTCGGTTTCCGCCTTCGGTTCAGTCGTTGCGCCGGCCGCCGCTTTAAGCTCGGTTTTGACCTCGCCCTCGGCTGCCGCATCCGCCGCTGCCGGTTCCGGCGCAGCCTCTTCGCTCGGCGCCCGCCCGGCTTCGCCGATCAGCGAAGCAACCCGGGCGGACGGTTGCGCGCCGCGGCCGATCCACCAGGAGGCGCGCTCGGTATCCAGGGAAAGCCGACGCTCCTTGCCGGTCGCGATGGGATTGAAATAGCCCAGGCGCTCAATGAAGCGGCCGTCGCGGGCACGGCGGCTGTCGGTCACCACGATGTGATAGAAGGGCCGCTTTTTCGCGCCGCCACGAGCCAGTCGAATCGTTACCATTTTTCGCGCTGCTCCGCGCCGTTCTCTTGAACAGAACGGGGTATTGTACGCGAAAATCCCTCGCGTCTGCCAGATCTGGCGGCGGCTCCGCAGTCTAGCGAGGACCTTGACCGCTAGTCATCGGATGTTTGCTGGGGGGCGGGGCTTGCGGCGGTCTCATCAGCGATTGACTTTTCGGGGGGGTTACACTGGGATTGCTTCTTGAGAGGAAGTGACCACTTGCAAAGCGCATTATGGAGATATCGTGATGAAAATTTGCCTATCCGCTTACCTATCCGCTGCTTTGTTGCTTGCAAGCTTGGGATTGGCTGCGCCTATCAGCTATGCGGCTGCAATGCATCCGGGTGCCACACAAGAACAGGCCAGGCAGCCCAACAGCACCACGCTGCAGTTTGTGCCGGTACAAACAAGCTCCGATTGGCAAGCCGCCGGCCTTGACCTCAAGCGCGCGGAGGTCTCTCCAGGTGTTTGGGACTACGTACTGACATCCTCACATTCTGGCCAACAAATTATGTTTGCTGTTACAAACAAGGATCAAGCTGTGTTTCTCTGGAGTAATCCTCCGATGCGAACCAAGATGAGGAACAATCAGTCAAACGCCGAACAGGGAGTAACGCCAAACTATAAATGCGACAATGGTTGCCGTGCGCACAGGACGCCGGGTCCCGATGGCACAACAATCGTTACCATCACGGATGACAATGGTAACGTCATAGCAATTTTTGTGGCTGGACCCGGCGGCAAAGTTACTCCCATCTATAATTAGGACGAATTAACGCTCTTGCCGTTTATTCATTGAGTCGCCCCGCGCAGTCGCGCGGGGCTTTCTTTTCCGGCAAAACGAATTTCGTACGCTGTTAACGCAGGCCGGACAGCGCGCCCCGCATGCCGCCCTTCTTGAATTTTTTCATCATCTTGCGCGCCTGCTGGAACTGGCGCAGAAGGCGGTTCACATCCTGAATCTCCGTCCCGGAACCGGCGGCGATGCGCCGGCGGCGCGAACCGTCGATCAGCGCCGGGTGATGGCGCTCGCGCGGCGTCATGGAACGGATGATGGCGATCTGGTGGCTCAGGACGCGGTCGTCGAGTCCTGCAGCCGCCGCGGCACGCATTTTCGCCGCCCCCGGGAGTTTTTCGAGCAAAGCCTGCGCCCCACCCATCTTGAACATCTGCTCGATCTGGACGCGGAAATCGTCGAGATCGAAGCCCTTGCCGCCCTTGCCGAGCTTCTTGACGAGCTTCTGCGCCTCGGACTGGTCCGCCTTCTCCGCGGCAGCTTCGGCGAGTCCAACCACGTCGCCCATGCCGAGAATGCGCCCGGCCATGCGCCTGGGATCGAAGGCTTCGAGCGCATCGAGCTTTTCGCCGACGCCGACGAACTTGATCGGCCTGCCAGTCACCTCGGCCACCGACAGCGCGGCGCCGCCGCGCGCATCGCCGTCCGCCTTGGTCAAGATCACGCCGGTCAACGGCAGCGTTTCCCCGAAGGCCGCCGCCGAGCGCACGGCATCCTGGCCGGTCATGGCATCGGCGACGAAGAGCGTCTCCGCGGGCTGCAATCGCTCCACGAGCGCGCGAACCTCGTTCATCAGTTCCGAGTCCACGTGCAGACGGCCCGCCGTATCCACGATCAGCACGTCGGCGAGTTCGGAGCGCGCGCGCGCCAGGGCGCGCTCGGCAATCGCCGCCGGCTTTTCGCCCGCCGCCGGGACGAAGCCGACGCCAACCTCGCCGGCCAGGGTCTCAAGCTGCTCGATCGCCGCCGGGCGCGCCGTATCGGTGGAGACGAGCAGCACGCGCTTCTTCGCACGCTTGAGGCGCGCCGCAAGTTTGGCCGCCGTGGTCGTCTTGCCGGTGCCTTGAAGGCCGGCGAGCAGGACCACGGCCGGCGGGCGCACCCGGAGATTCAATTCGTTGTCGCCGCTTGCGAACAGGGCGGCAAGTTCGTCGTGGACGATTCCGACGAAGGCCTGGCCCGGCGTAAGACTCTTTGCGACTTCGGCTCCAAGCGCTCTGGCCTTGACCGCATCGAGAAAACGTTTAACGACGGGGAGCGCGACATCGGCATCGAGGAGCGCGACGCGCAACTCGTGCAGGGTCTCCTCGATATTTGCCTCGGTGATGCGCCCGCGTCCGGTCAGGCGGCTGACCGCCCCGCCCAGATGTTCGCTGAGTTCGGAAAAAAGCGGCATATTCGAGAACCGGCGTCAGGCAACGCGGGCGACGGCGCCGCGTTCGGACTGAATCCGGTTGTTTTCGTCGAGTAACAGAATCCGCGGCTTGAATCGCGCTGCGGCCTCGGCCTCCATCGCGGCGTAACTGCAGATGATGACGCGGTCACCGACGTGCATGCGATGGGCGGCGGCGCCGTTGGCGCAAATTTCGTGCGAACCGGCCGGCGCTCCGATGGCGTAGGTCGTCAGCCGCTCGCCGTTGGTGACGTTGTAAAGCTGAATCTGCTCGTATTCAAGAATGCCCGCGCGCGCAAGCAAATCGGCGTCGATCGCGCAGGAACCCTCATAATCAAGGTCGGACGCCGTAATCGCCGCCCGGTGCAATTTCGCCTTGAGTATCGTCAGTTGCAAAGCTGTCGTCTCCCCTTGCCGCGCCGGTCGCCAAAGCAACGGCCGAAACGGCGAATCGCATTAACAAGGATGGCCCATTTTAACCCGGCAGACGCAGGTTATCTATCAGGCGGGTTCCGCCGAGGCGAGCGGCGGCAAGAATGATCCGCTCGCGCGCCCGCACGGGCGCGCCGAGCGTCTGCGCATCGCGCACCGCGAAGTATTCGACCTTGAACCCCCCGGCAACCAGCTCCGCCGCACCCGCCAGTTCGACCTCAGCCGCACGCACGCCGCCAGCAAGCGCTTCCACCCCGGCCGCAAGAGCACGATAAAGCGCCGGTGCGCGCCGGCGCTCCTCCGACGTCAGATAACCGTTGCGCGATGACAGCGCGAGCCCGTCGGCCGCGCGCACGGTCGGCACGCCAACGATTTCGACCGGAAGGAAAAGCTCCGCCGCCATGCGCCGGATCACCAGAAGCTGCTGATAATCCTTCTCGCCAAAGACGGCGACATCCGGCAGGGCAAGGTTGAACAGGCGTGCGACCACGCTTGCCACGCCACGGAAGTGACCCGGACGCGAAGCGCCTTCCAGCAGATCGGAGAACGCTGGCACTTCCACCGCCGTCGCCCGCTCTGCCCCCAATGGGTACATCTCTTCCGCCGCAGGGGCGAACACGGCATCGGCGCCGCAGTCGCGGGCAAGTTCGAGGTCGCGCTCGAGCGTGCGCGGGTAATTCGCAAAATCTTCGTCGGGCGCAAACTGCGTGGGGTTGACGAAAATTGAAACCAGCACGCGGCCGGCCACGGTGCGCGCAGCCTCGATCAAGGCCGCATGACCGGCATGCAGGCTGCCCATGGTCGGCACGAGCGCCAGGGATCTCCGACCGCGCGCCAAACGCCAACTACGCAACTCGGATACCCGCCTCAAAACGAGGATATCGTCGCCTTCCTTCATGCAGATTACTTCATCGCCAGGAAATAAAGGTTTCACCGCAGAGAACGCTGAGCGCGCAGAGTATGCGGTCACGCAGGCCGGCATAAGACCGAGGCTCGTTGCCGGCAAAGACGCCGGAAACGCCCCGCTTATTCCTGCCTACGTAAAATGCCTTCGAAGTATGCGGGTCGTCATTTTCTTTCATGTAGAACAGGTCAACATACAGCAATCGAGTTCCAATCCAGAAAAACAATCTCTGCGCGCTCTGCGTTCTCGGCGGTAAAAAAATTCTGCGCTAATCAAAGCCGTGTTCGGGTGCGGGATAGCGCCGATCTTTTACTTCGGCCACATAGGCGGTAAGCGCGGCCTGCACGCTCCCGGCGCCGGACATGTAATTTTTCGCAAACCGCGGTTTGTGTCCGACGGTGATGTCGAGGATATCGTAGAGCACGAGAATCTGGCCGTCCACGTCGGCGCCGGCACCGATGCCGATGACGGGCACCGAAAGCGCCTCGTGGATGCGCTTGGCGAGCGTGCGTGGAATGCATTCGAGAAGAACAATGTCCGCGCCGGCCGCTTCCAGTTCACGGGCGTCGGCGAGAATGCGTTCGGCCTCTTCCGGCCTGCGTCCCTGCAACCGGAATCCCCCGATTTTCTCCACGGCCTGCGGGCGCAGCCCCAGATGCGCGCAGACCGGGATCCCGTTCGCGGCGAGCGCCGCGACGATCGCAGCCTGATCGCCCGTGCCTTCGAGCTTGATCATGCGCGCACCGCCTTCCTGCATCAGCCGTCCGGCGTTGCGTACCGCCGTCGGAACGTCTACATAGCTCAAAAAGGGCATGTCGGCGACGAGCAGCGCACGGTCGATGCCGCGCGCGACCAGGCGCGTGTGATAAACCATGTCATCCATCGTCACCGGCACCGTGCTCGCCCGGCCCTGCACGACCATCCCGAGCGTATCGCCGACGAGTACCAGATCGGTGCCGGCCGCGTCCACCAGGCGCGCAAAGCTCGCATCGTAGGCGGTGAGACAGGCGATCGGTTCGCCCGCCGCACGCATTTTCGCGAGCGTCGCAACGCCGACCTGCCGGTTCCTGAACTCGCTTCCCCCGTAGGTCATTACAACGCCTCCGGATTGAAGTACGCGCGGGCTCCGCGCCCATTGCATATTTCCGTCACGAGACGATTGTAGTCCCGATCGTCGTGCACGAGATCCACCGTTGCGGCATTCACGATCAGGAGCCGCGAGCGCTCGTAGTGATGGAAGAACCGCATGTAGGCGTCCGCAACCCGCTCGAGGTAATCGCGCGCGATCGGCCGCTCGTAATCGCGCCCGCGCGCGGCAATCCGCTTCAACAGCACTTCGGTCGGGGCCTGCAGGTAAATCACGAGATCGGGCGAAGGCGACGCGGGCGCCACTCGCCGATACACCTCGTGGTAGAGCGCAAGTTCGGCATCGTCGAGAGTGAGTCCGGCGAAAAGCAAATCTTTTTCGAGAATAAAGTCCGCAATCCGCGCCGGCCGGAACATGTCCGGCTGCGCCAGCGCTTCAAGCTTGCGCGCCCGCGAGAACAGGAAGGAAAGCTGGGTCGGTAATGCCGCCTCGCGCGGCTCGCGGTAAAAGCGTGGGAGAAACGGGTTCTCCTCGGCCGCCTCGTAAGTCGCCTCGGCGCCGAAGGTTTCGGCGAGCCGCGCGACGAGACTCGTCTTGCCGACCCCGATCGGCCCCTCGACCGCGAGGTAGCCGGGCGCCTTCATGCCGCGTCCAGCGTCGCGACGCCGCTCCGGTCGACACGGCCGAGCAAGTTACGCACCCGGCCCGCACCGGGGACTTCGAGATCGGGGGCAAGCTCCGCGAGCGGCACCAGCACGAAGGCGCGTTCGGCCAGCCGCGGATGAGGCACCTGCAAGCGGTCGGTCACGATGGTCTCCTCGCCATAAAGCAACAAATCCAGATCGAGAATGCGCGGGCCCCAGCGCTCCTCGTCGGGCGCGCGCTCGCGCCCGTGCCGGGCTTCGATCGCGAGCAATTCCTCCAGCAGTGCCGCGGCGCCGAGCCCGGTCTCCAACCCCGCGACGGCATTCACGAAATCCGCCTGCGGCACGGGTCCCCAGGGTCGCGTTCGATACAGGCGCGAGCAGGCGACGCATCGCGTCTTGCGCAAATCGCCCAACTCCGCGAAGGCGCGTGCCAGTTCAGCCTCGGGGTCGCCGAGATTGGCACCAAGCCCGATCCAGGCGTCAATCATTTCCGCAGGCTCCGACCGGTGTTCGAAGCCAGCAGACGCCGCTGCCCGTCGGCATCCGCTTTCTGCACCCGGCTCCAGAATTCGAGCGGCTCGGCCGGCGCGTCGCCGGCCTCGACACGAAGCCGCATGAAGTCGAAAGCGGCGCGAAAACGCGGATGCTGGAGCAGTCGCTGCGCGCGTTTGCCGTGACGGTAACGGAAACGCGTTTGCAGCTGAACGATCTCGCGCATGGGTGCGGCGAAACGCCGCGGGATGACAATCCGCTGCGCGCTCTCGCCGAGTACCACCGCCATCGCCCGCTGCATGGCCGCCGCCTCGCCCGCGCCTGTCCCGTGCAGCCAGCTCGCGTAGCGCCGGACCGGAAGCCAGAGAAAGGCCGCCAAAAGAAACGACGCGGTCGCGGAGTCGCCGGCGGCGATGCGGGCGTCGGTATCGGCGAGCGCCGCTTCGACGAAGCTCGCGGCGGGAGCGTCGGGTGCCGCCTCGCGCACCTCCTCGGTCAGCGGAAAGAGTTGCCCGAACAGGCGATGGCGTACCAGCAACCGATAAGTCGCAAGCGCCTTCCCGGCCAGGAAAAGCTTACCGAACTCCTCGAACAGGCGCGCCGGCGCGATGTCGGCAAGCAGGGGAGCAAGCTCGCCGATCGGCGCCGCAGTCGCGGGGTCGAGTTCGAAGCCGAGCTTGGCGGCAAAGCGCAAGGCGCGCAGCATACGCACCGGATCCTCGCGATAGCGCGTCGCCGGATCGCCGATCAGGCGAATCCTGCGGGACTCGATGTCGGCCAGGCCGTCGCAGAAGTCGAGTACCCTTTGTTCGGCCGGATCGTAGTAAAGGGCGTTGATCGTGAAGTCCCGTCTTATTGCATCTTCGGCAAGCGTGCCGTAGCTCGAATCCCGGAGGATGCGTCCCGACTCGTGCGTCAGCCGGTCCGCGCTCTCCAGCGCCCGGAAGGTCGTCACTTCGACATAGTCGCGACCGAAGAGCACATGGACGATGGGGAAACGCCGCCCGATCGGCCTTGCACGACGAAAACAGCGGCGAATATCGTCCGGCTCGGCGCTCGTCGCAACGTCGAAATCCTTGGGCCGCACGCCCAGCAAGAGGTCGCGCACGCCCCCGCCGACCACGTAGGCTTCGTAACCGGCCCGGGAAAGGGTATCGACGACCTCGAGCGCGCGCCTGTCCATCCGGTTGGCCGCGAGTCCGAGAGCCCTCGCGGACACGGCCGTCGGGGCTTCCAAGACGACTCCGTTAGGATTCTGGAACCGGAGCATGTTATCATTTCGCCCGCGGAAGGCCGCTTCCGACCCGCCCGCTCCCATCGTCTAGCGGCCCAGGACGTCGCCCTCTCACGGCGAAAACCGGGGTTCGAGTCCCCGTGGGAGCGCCAATGACCCGCAACCCGTCCCGCGAACCCGTTCATCATGCCGAAAATCCTGCTTCTGGCAACGCTTGTGGCCATGATCGCGCCCCCGCTCACGGCGCTGGCAAAGCCCGTGCAGGCCCCCGCCTCGTCCAGTCCGCCAACCGCGCTGAAATACCTGACCCAGAAAGGGCTCAAGGTAAATTCGCGCTTCAGTACGCCCGGTCATCTCACCGGCTACGTCGGCACCGTTCCGGGCGGCAAGCAGGTCGTTTTCTTCATCCCCAAGGACGGCTCGGTCGCCATCTTCGGCACCATGGTGGATGCCTACGGGCACGACCTCTCGCAGGCGTACCTGCATCATTACCAGCGCGGCCCCGGCGCCGCCCGGTCCTATCACAATCTCGAGTCGCGCCACTGGATCGCCGAAGGTGCGAAGCAGCCCAAACGCATTGTCTACATGTTCATCGACCCGAATTGTCCTTACTGCTGGATGCTCTGGAAGGAGGCACAAAAGTATTACAAGCAGGGCCTGCAGGCCAGATACATCATCGTTGCCATACTCGGCGGCACCAGCCCGGGCAAGGCCGCGGCGATTCTCACCGCCAAGGATCCCGGCAAGGCCTTGCGCAAAAACGAAAGCGGCTTCGCCCACCATTCCGGCGCAATAAGACCACTCGACAAAATTCCGGACAAGCTGCAGGCCAAAATCAGCGAGAACAACGCGCTGTTTCTGCACTTCGGCTTCAACGGCACGCCGGCAATGGTGTGGAAGGATTCCGCGGGCAACGTCAAGACCGCCGACGGTCTGCCACAGGGCGAGACGCTCGCGGAAATCTTCGACCTTGACGAGGCCGGCCGATCCCGCTAACGCGCGCGACAATGTATACGCCCGAAGCCTTCAGGGAAAGCGATCCGGCCCAGCTCCATGCGCTGATGCGCGCATATCCCTTCGCCCTGCTTCTCACGGTTTTCGAGGGCCACATCGAGGCGACGCATCTGCCGTTCCTGTTCGACGCCGCACGTGGCGAACGAGGCACACTCACCGCGCACATGGCACGCGCCAACCCCCACTGGCGCCGTTTCGACGGGGAACGCGAATCGCTCGTGGTCTTCACCGGACCGCAGGCCTATGTTTCGCCCTCCTGGTACGAAAAGCCGACTGAAGTCCCAACCTGGAACTACGCTGTCGTACATGCCCACGGACGTCCGCAAGTCATAACGGAGAAGGCCCGTGTGCGCGCCATGCTGGAGGTGCTCGTCACCGAACACGAAGCACGGAATCCACAACCCTGGTGTACAGCCGACGCGGGTGAAGATTACATCAACGATCAAATGAATTACATCACCACCTTCGAGATGCCGATCGAGCGGCTCGAAGGCAAATTCAAGCTCAGCCAGAACCGGAACGCGGCCGACCGCGCCGGCGTAATCGAAGCACTGATCAGGGACGCGGACGGACCCGGGCGGGAAACCGCGCGGCTGATGCGGCAGTTGCAAGAAGACCGGTGAACAGATGACGGGCAAAGTGCTGCTGGTCACGGGCGCGACGGCCGGTTTCGGCGCAGCAATTGCGCGCGCATTCGCAGGTGCGGGTTGGCAGGTTATCGGTACGGGGCGACGGCGCGAACGGCTGGAAAGGCTGCGCGGTGACCTCGGCGAGCGTTTCTTCCCGCTTGCCTTCGACCTGCGCGAGCGGGACGCCGTCGAAGCGGCTCTGGCCACCATTCCGGCAACCTTCCCGCCCATCGACGTTCTGGTCAACAACGCGGGCCTCGCGCTCGGCCTCGAACCGGCGCACAAAACCGATCCCGGCGACTGGGAGACGATGGTGAATACCAACATCAAGGGCCTGTTGTACGTCACACGCGCGCTTCTGCCGGGCATGGTCGAGCGCGGGCGCGGTCACATCGTCAACATCGGCTCGATCGCCGCCGACAATCCCTATCCGGGCGGCAACGTGTACGGCGCGACCAAGGCCTTCGTCTGGCAATTCTCGCGAAACCTTCGCGCCGACCTCCTCGGCTCAGGCCTGCGCGTTACCGACATCGCACCGGGACTCGCGGAAACCGAGTTCTCACAGGTTCGCTTCAAGGGCGATACCGCGAAAGCCAAAGCCCCCTACCGGAACGTGCATCCTCTGACCGGCGAGGATATCGCCCGTGCGGTACTGTGGGCGGTTGCCCAACCCGCGCACGTGGATGTCACCCGCATCGAAATCATGCCGACGGCACAAGCCTGGGGAGCCATGGCCGTTTACAGGAAGAAGTAAAGAGGGAAAAGAAGTGAGGAGCGAGAATACGGAATGTCATGCGCTTCATTTCTCACTGCTATTGATGCTGCAGGCGGGCTGAGCAACGCGAAACCAACGCCGTTTACGGACTGGCGTTCGCGTTGTGCTTCACTGCCGTTCAGCCCAACCTGCTCGCCAGCGATAACAGCAAGAGAAGAGCGCAAGAAGCAAAAGATGTTGCGCTCCCACTTCTCACTTCTCTTCCCTCACTTCTTCATTTCGTCGGCTGGCCGAGCACGATGGTGGACAACCGGTCCGGATCGAGATACTTCTTGAGCGCCTGCTGAATCTCCGGCGCCGTGAGTTTCTCAAAGTGCCGCGCCATCGTGTAATCCCAGTCGAGCGGCAAGCCGTCCTCGCTGCGGCCGAGCCAGTCCCGGGCGATCGCACCGACGCTCTGCTTGCCGAGCTGGATCTGGCGCAGGCCGATGGACTTCGCGAGGTGCAACTCGTCCGGTGTCAGCGGCTTCGCGATCACGCCCTTGAGCACGTTGAGCGCCGCATCCTGCGCCTCGTCCACCTTCTGCGGGTAGGAGCCGTAGTGGAGCTGGAAATTCCCGCGATGCCGCTCGAAATCGAAACTCGCGCCAACGTTGTACACCAGCCCCAGCTTCTCGCGCAGCACGCGATAGAGCGGCGTGGCGTAAAAGCCGCCGGAGAGGTAATCATTCGCGAGTTCGAGCGCGAAATGATCGGGATTGGTGAAATTCAAATCCAATGTCTCCGCCAGCACTACCTGGTCCTGTTTCTTTTGCGCGTCCGGAACGAAGACATGTGTTTTCTTCGAAAGAGGAACCGGGCCATAATCGAGGTCGGGCGTGGGGCCCGAAGCCTTCCAATCGCCAAAATACTTTTCCACCGCCGCCTTTGCCGATGCCGGTGTAATGTCACCGATCACGACGATAGTGGTCTCGTCCGGCCGGTAAACTTTGCCGTAGTAATCCTTCAGATTGGCGAGCGAGAGCGAACCGATGGTCTTGTAGGTCGCAAGCCTGAGAGCCGGGTCGCCCTCGGGCAACAGAGCCTTCTGGACGGCGCGCTGGAATTTGAACTGAGGGCTTTTGACCTGCCCCGCGGCCTGCCGTGCCTGAAGGAGTTGTTGCTTCTGAAATGCCTGCTGCGGCAACGCCGGATTCAGGAGGTCGTTCGCAAGGAGCTTCACGCCGGCATCGAAATACTGCGGCAGTACCTGGAGCGAAAAATCCGGCCCAACCGACAGGTTGGCGCCGATCTTGTCCTGCGCGGCATCGTACTCGAGCCGGGTCATGCCCTGGGGACCATAGTCGAAGAGCGAACCAAGCAGACCACCAATGCCCTCCTCGCCCTTCGGCGCCTGCAGGTTTTCGTTCTGGTGCACGACTCCGTAGAGGCTCACCGAATGGCTCACGTGCAGCGGCTGGACGATCAGGCGCAACCCGTTTGCCAACCGCATGTCGGTCGGGTGCAGGAAAGGCGTGGGTCGGGGCAGCTTGGCGAGCGCCCGCCGGGCCCACTCCGGCAATGTCACCGGGCCGCTCGGCTTGCTCGTGAACGATTCCTTGCCGCCGAAGCCGCTGCCCATCTTGGGTTGAGCCCCCGGCGTAGGCTCGGCGATCAGGGTAATGGCGTGATCCAGGTCGAGACGTTTTTGCACCAGCGCGTTCACTTGATCGGGTGTCACCTGACGCAATCGGACCAGCGACTCAGCGGGCGAATTCAAGCCTTCGAGGGCAATC
Organism: uncultured Gammaproteobacteria bacterium; assembly: GCA_964554305.1. Classification (GTDB taxonomy): domain Bacteria; phylum Pseudomonadota; class Gammaproteobacteria; order JAKDMP01; family JAKDMP01; genus JAKDMP01. Next base: position 8,355 of record CAZKOE010000002.1, on the reverse strand, counting down.
GCGCCCGTCCAGTTCATTGCAAGACCAAAAATTGAATTCTGCTGTAACTCGTGGGAAAGGATCGCCCGCCGCTTGGCCGCCGCAATGAGATCGGGAGCGATGCCGTTTTTACGCACCTGCTCGATGGCACCGATCAGAGCCTGTTTCACGCTGTTCGCATCGCCGCCGGGCGGATACACGGCGATGGCCAGACCCAGTCCGACACCGCGATCGGCCGACATCGGATTGCTGAACATCTGGAAGGTCGCGGCAAGCGCCTTGCCCTCATATTGGAGTGCCCGAATTGGCCCGCGTTTGGAGGCAAGCGCGTCGGCGACAAGCTGGGCAGCCGGGTAATCCGAACTGTCGAGGCCTGGCATACGAAAAGCAACGGCCACGATGCCGGCGGGCAGGTCGCTCGGCGTGGTGAAGGTTGTGGCCACGACCGGGGCCAGAGTGATTGCGGGTTTGGCGGGAATTTTCTTCGCCGGGATAGCACCGTAAAGCGCCTTGATCTTGCCGAGAACGGTTTGTGGATTCACGTCCCCCGTCACCACCAGCATGGCGTTGTTCGGAGCGTACCAAGTGTCATGGAATTGCTTGAGCCGAGCGGCCGTGAGCTTGTCAAAGGACGCCTTCGTACCGAGTGCCGTGTGCGCATAGGGTGTACCGGCGAACATGTGCGCCAACATCTTCTCGTAGAGTTTGTAGAAGGAGGCGGAATTGTCGCGTGCGACTTCCTGTTCGATCGCGCCGCGCTCGGATTGCCACTGCGTCTCGCTGTCGTTCACGCCGGCCATGCGGATCGCTCCGACGTGCAGCGCCACGTCAACGTCGCCCTTCGGCACGATGAAAAAGTACGAGGTGATGTTGTTGGTGGTGAAAGCGTCCATGACGCCACCCATGCGCGCAATGATGCCCGAGAGCTGATCCTTGCTGAGGCCGGGCGCGCCGCGGAACATCATGTGTTCCTGGGCATGAGCGATCCCCGGAAAACCCGCCGGAGCCTGGTTGGCACCGACGAAATAAGTGATCTGCTGTGCCACGACGGGCGCAAACGGGTCGCGCACGATCACCACCCTGAGCCCGTTCTTGAGGGTCGCGCGCAGGACATTCGAAGCCTGCGGAGCCGCCGCGTTCGCGGCACTCGCCGACGCAGATGCGGAAGAGCCGGACCGCAGCGCGGGCGCCGTGGTACAGGCCGCCAGCACTGCGGCAGCGGCCAGCAGGGAGAAAAGACGGAATATGCGCATGTGCAAGCTCCTGATTATGAGTTGAACCAACGCCGAGCGGCGTCTTCAGGGTTGCCGAAATTGTATCCCAACCCTACCGAAGCAGCACGGCTTCGCCTGGTTACGCGTCGGCGCGTTCCCCGAACGGTGCGCGAAGGGCGGCCCGCCAGGCTTCACCGCCGAAATCGAGATTGCCGCCGGAAATGATTGCACCCGTCGGTTTCCGGTCCGCCGCGATCTTGCCCCCCAGCAACGCCGCGAGCACCGTGGCCGCGGAAGGCTCGATCACCAGCTTCAAGGCTTCCAGCGCAAAGCGCATGGCGGCGATAATCTCCTCGTCACTCACCGTCACGAGGTTGGAAAGCCCATCGCGCAATACCGGAAAGGTCGCGGCGCCGATCTGAGCGCGCAGGCCGTCGGCGAGCGTTTCCACACGATCCAAGGCAATCCGCTCGCCGACGTCGAGCGAACGTCGGGTATCGTCCGCGCCCGCGGGCTCGACGCCGATGATTTCGACCTCGCGTCTCAACCAGCGTGCGGCGAGAATGGCCCCCGAAGCGAGCCCCCCGCCGCCGATCGGAACGAGCAACCGTGAGAGCTGCGGCTCGGCTTCCAGAAATTCGATCGTTGCCGTCGCCTGGCCGGCGATGACGCGGGCGTCATCGTAGGGATGGACGACGACCGCGCCGCTCGCCTCCAACACTTCGGCGAGTTTCGCCTCGCGATCGGACTGGGTCGCACCGCAATCCACGACCGCGCCCCCATAGCGGTGTATCGCGGCTCGTTTTGTTGCCACGGCGTTGGAAGGCACGACGACGGTAGCGTGCGTTCCCGCGGCCCGCGCCGCCCAGGCGAGCGCCGCACCATGATTGCCCGAGGAATGTGTCGCGACACCCCGTGCAAGCTCCGTCTTGCCAAACGAGAATACGGTGTTGGCCGCCCCTCGCGCCTTGAAGGCACCCGTGATCTGAAACTGTTCGCACTTCAGTACGACGCGCGCGCCGAGTTCGGCGGCGAATACGGCGGGAGCAAGCACCGGCGTGACCGACACCCGGCCCGCCAGCCGTGCCTTGGCGGCGGAAATCTCCGCCGCCGTCGGCGCCCGGTAGAACGACTCCGCCTGTTGCCTGCTTCGGCCGCGGTCTGGTATCGTCATGTCAGTTCTCCGATCAAGTGCCGAGTTCCATGAATACACCCGATACCATCACACCCGAGGCCCTGCAGGCACGGCTCGAAGCCGGCGAAACCGCGATCATCATCGACGTGCGCGAACCGGAAGAATACCGCAGCGTGCACGCGGCCGGTGCCCTCCCGCTGCCGCTCGGCGAAGTCACCGCCGAATCTGTCGCCGCGCGCCTCGCGGGCACGGAGTACCGGCCGGGCACGGCCGTTTATTTCATTTGCCATACCGGACGACGCGCCACCGAGGCCTGCACGAAAATCCTCGCCGATTATCCCACTGCCACGGTCGTCGAGGGCGGCACGCTCGCCTGGGCGCAGGCCGGACTGCCCGTACATTCGGGCGAACATGCATCATAGAGAGAAGCCACTTCCCGCCGGTCCGGTCATTGCCCACCATATTCGGGACGAAAGAGCCGCTCGCGATAATAACGCAGCTCGCTGACCGACTCCTCGATGTCGGCAAGCGCGCGATGAGCGCCCGCCTTGTGCCAGGAAGTCACCACTTCCGGGGCCCAACGTCGAGCCAGCTCCTTCAAGGTGCTCACGTCCACGTGCCGGTAATGGAAATAGGCCTCCAGCGCGGGCATGTAGCGGGCGAGAAAGCGGCGATCCTGCGAAACCGTATTGCCACACATCGGTGAGGCTCCGGCCGGGACGTGCTCCCGGAGAAAGGCCAACGTGGCCTCCTCGGCTCCTGACTCGTCCACGGTGCTCGCCCGCACCCGCTCGACCAGACCGGACGCATTGTGATGCTCGGTATTCCAGGCATCCATCGTCCGCAACCGCGTTTCCGGCTGGTGGATTGCGAGTTCCGGGCCAACGGCCACGAGCGTCAGATCCTTTTCGGTGATCAGCGTGGCAATTTCCAGAATACGATCGTTTTCGGGGTTGAGTCCCGTCATCTCCAGGTCGATCCAGATCAGGCGGCCGGGTTCTTCGAGCATGGAACGGTCCTCTCCCCGCGCGAAAGGTCGCATTATAGCCGGGATATGCCCCGGACCATTTGTTGCTAAAACCCCAAAATCATTGCAAAAACTTGAAAACATGTGCTATGCTTTTCCCATGTCGGCTGTATCTCCACAGGGAGGCTGGCATGGAAGTTACCTGGTTTCATCTCAACGGAGGAATACCGATGTTCAACAGAATACTCATCACAGCGGGCCTGGTGCTTGCCCTGGGAGCGGGAGTAGCCTTCGCGCCCAAGGCCAATGCCCAAAACGCCAATACCCCGCCAGACAACCGCTGGTTCATTTCCGCCATGGCAAGCTACCCTGTAAGCATGGGTCACAGCCAGTACAACGGTTGGGGCGGTTTTATTGGTATTGGCAAGCCGATTACCGAGCATTTCGGCCTCGAGCTGAACTACCAACAATACTACGTAAGTAGTTATGGACTCCCTATCACCGTGAGAAACCTCGGTTTAGATGCGCTCGTATTCCTTCATCGCGGTAGTTGGAACCCCTATCTGGAAATCGGTGTCGGAGCAATGGGAGCGAAATATGACAGCTACGGCAGTTTGCCCCATCCAGGCGATACTGAATACAATGCTTTCGGAACATTTGGCGTAGGCGTTATCTGGCGCGTTGCGTCATACTTTGACCTACGTGCCGATTTGCGTTTTAACGGCGCTTTCAACGGTATTGATCCCACCGGCACCGAAATCGGCAATCCAGTAGCCAGCATCGGCATCGCCATTCCGTTCGGCGCACCGCCTCAGGCTGCTCCGCCGCCGGCCCCGCCGCCACCCGCGGACACCGATGGCGATGGCGTGCCGGATAACCTCGATCAATGCCCGGGCACCCCGGCCGGTGTTCAGGTCGATGCCCACGGTTGCCCGCTCGACAGCGACAATGACGGCGTCCCGGACTATCTCGATCAGTGCCCGAACACGCCACCCGGTGTGAAGGTTGACGTACATGGCTGTCCGATCAATGCAACCATCAAGCTGCCGAACACGCACTTCGCGTTCAATTCGGCTAAACTGACTGCCGAAGATCAGCAGTCGCTGGACGATGCCGCCGCCACCCTGAACAAGTATCCGAACATTCACGCGTTGGTCGCCGGCTACACCGACAGCATCGGTACGAAGGCCTACAACCTGAAGCTTTCGGATCGTCGCGCCGCCTCGGTAAAGGAATACTTGGTTGCTCACGGCATTGACGCGAGCCGTTTGACCACGCATGGCTACGGCGAGGCCGACCCGGTTGCACCGAACCGCATCAACGGTCACGACAATCCGGCAGGGCGCGCCAAGAACCGCCGCGTGGAACTGCACGTGATGAAACCCGGCTCCGACGACCAATCCTCGATGTAAGAAGGATCGGAATCGCACAGAACAACAGGTTTTCTTGCAACTTCAATCGCCCCGGCGGGATAACCACCGGGGCGGTTTTTTATTGGCGAAGGTAAAACCCATCGCGCCGATCCCGAACCGCGTACTTTCCCGGAATCATCGTTTGGGCGTGGCCACCCGGCAGCGCAGGTACGCTGGCTCCACACCGCCGGCGGCCACCGACTCACCTCTCCCGGCCGCCGGCAATGCCACGGCGGCTATCGCCCTGGCATCCGGCGTCAATCCCGAATCGGTTGCCATCCCCCCCGCCACCGTAATCAATGGCACGCCACTGCCGGCGCAGGCCCACTTTCCGGGCGGCAAGACAACCCCCTCCGGCTCGGCAACGGCTTCCTCGCCCAAGATCCGCGGCGACTCGTCGCCGCAATCGAAAGCGGCCCAATAGACCTCTCCACGGCGTGCGTCGAGACAGGCCAATATTCGCGTCCAGCCATGCTCGTAGTGAGCCCGCCAGGCGAGTGCCGCGAGCCCCGAGACGGGCAGCACGGAACGGCCGATCCCGAGCGCAAGCCCCTGCGCAAGCGAAATGGCCAGACGCACCCCGGTGAAGGCGCCCGGGCCACGCCCGCAGGCGATGACATCGAGGTCACCGAAAGCCAACCCGGCCGTTTCAAGTAAATTGCCTACCGCAGCCAGAATCGGCTCCGGGCCGCTACGCGGCTCGCCACGCCAGAGCAGATTCCCTCCCGCACCGGGACACAGGCAAACCGATGGGGGCCCGCTCGCGGTTTCGATGGCAATCAGGTTCAAGCCACTGCTCCGCGCGCAAGGAACGCCGCCGCCTCGTCCACGTCCCGCACGATTCGCATCCCCGGCAAGCTGGCGCGAAAAACCTTTCCGTACCCTTGCGACTGCAGGCGCGGATCCGCAATCATGAGCACGCCGTGATCCGCCCCGTCGCGGATCAGCCGGCCGGCGCCCTGTTTGAGTGCCAGTGCGGCCTCGGGAATCTGGATATCGAGAAACGGGTTGCCCCCGGCGGCACGACAATGTTCGAGACGCGCCTCGAACAGGGGCTCTCCCGGCGAGGCAAACGGCAAGCGGTCTATCGCGACAAATTCGAGGGCCTCACCCTTGACGTCCACTCCCTTCCAGAAACTTGCCGTGCCGCAGAGAATGCCGTTGCCAGCGGCACGAAAGCGATCGAGGAGCCTGGCCGGCGGCGCTTCACCCTGAACGAAGAGCGGCTTGTCCAAGCGCCGCGCCCGGAGCAGATCGGCGCCGAGGCGCAAGGCCCTGCGGCTGGTGAAAAGCAGAAACGAGCCGCCGGCGGCTGCACGGAGCAAAGGCTCCGCGGCCGCTATGACGGCTTCCGTATAGTGCGTCCCGTTCACATCCGGCAGGCCGGCGGGCAGATACAAGCGGGCCTGGCGTTCATAGTCGAACGGACTTTCCACCAGCAGAGAGCGAAAATCCGCCAAACCGATCTGGCGCATGAAGTTGTCGAAACTGCCGTCAACGGCCAGGGTGGCCGAGGTGAATATCCATTCGGCTTCACTCTCCGCTATCCATTCTGCCAACGTTTCGCCAGGTTCGAGGGGGCTCGCGTGAAGGCTGAAACCCCCTTTCGTTCCCC
>CAZKOE010000002.1:0-2023 GCA_964554305.1 uncultured Gammaproteobacteria bacterium | reverse complement strand
GCCCGCGCTGCTCGTCACCTGCTCGGCGATCCTCGTCTCCGGCCTCTTCATCGGTCAATCGCGCGAGGCGCCGAGCGTATTCGCCGGCGCGGTCGGCAAGCGACTCCGCTTCCGGGGCTGCCGTCAGCTCCTTTTCGAGCCCGGCGAGGGCCGCTCCGACAGCGCCGGTCACGGGCAGTAATTCTCCGGCGACCTCGCTCCAGGCATGGCGCCCCGGGGTCAGTGCGGCACGGGGAAACTTCAGCTCGGCACTCAAGGCTTGGACAGCCTCGCGAATCCCGGCAAGACCGCCAAACGCATTCGCCACATCACGGGCCAGCTCCTCAAGTCCCCGCCAGGAGATCGTTTCGCCTAGGACATTTCGCGCTATGTCGGGGAGCGCATGGGCCTCGTCCGCCACCACCACGTCGACCGGGCCTAGCAGCCCGTCGGCCACTCCTTCGTGCTTGAGGCGCAGGTCGGCCAGAAGCAGGTGATGGTTGACGATCACGATTTCGGCGGCCTGCGCCTCGCGCCGGGCGGCATAAACGTGACAGCGATCGAACTCCGGGCAATTCGAACCCAGACAGGCCTCGGCGCTCGTCGTCAACATCCGGCGCAGGCCATGGCGTTCCTCCAGCCCCGACACCTCGGCCAGATCGCCGGTTCGGGTACTCCGCACCCAGGTCTCGAAGTGCTGGCGATCGAATCCCGTGCCTTCGAACCCCAGCAGATCCCCGCTCAAATGCAACCAGCGCTCGCGACAGAGGTAATTCTCCCGCCCCTTGAGGATCGCGGCGCGGCGGCGCCCTAGAACGGCCGCGGCGCGAGGCAAGTCCTGCTCGAAGATCTGGTCCTGCAGGGTCCGCGTGGCAGTGGAAACGACGGCGCGGCGATGACCGGCAAGGATCGGGGCCAGATAGGCGAAGGTCTTGCCGGTGCCGGTTCCCGCTTCGGCCACGAGATGTTCGTTCGCCTCAATAGCGGCAAGGATCTCCCCGGCAAGGTGCACCTGGCCCGCCCGCGGCGCGAAATCGGCAAGTTTCGCCGCGAATGCGCCGCCGGAGCCCAGTAACGCTTCGGCCTCACATGCGGCGTTCACGGGGCACTCACAAGCCGATGAGCGTTATAATTGCAGATCATCCAAGTTCGGCGCTACGTTCCGTAATGCCGTATTTTCCGGTTTTTCTCACCACGGAGGCAAAATGACGACAAATCGCGCGCTTTCCGGGTGGGTGGACGAAGTTGCTCGCCTGACCCAACCCGACGACATTCACTGGTGCGACGGCAGCAAAGAAGAATTTCAGACACTGGTTGACGGCATGCTGGAAACGGGCTCGTTGCTCGAGTTGAATCAGAAAACCTACCCCGGCTGCTACCTTCACCGCTCCGACCCCAACGATGTCGCGCGCGTCGAACATCTTACCTTCATCTGCTGCGAGAACGAGATCGACGCCGGCCCCAACAATCACTGGATGGCACCGGGCGAGGCCCACAAAAAGGTGGATGCCCTGTTCAAGGGTGCCATGAAGGGCCGTACCCTCTACGTCATCCCCTACTGCATGGGCCCGATTACATCGCCGCATGCACGTCTCGGCGTCGAAATCACCTACAGCCCCTATGTCGTCGCGAACATGAACATCATGACCCTCATGGGCAGCCAGGCGCTCAACCGGATCGAGTCGGGCGAACCTTTCGTGCGCGGTCTGCACTCGACCGGCGATCTCTCGATTGATCACCGGCTGATCCTTCACTTTCCGGAGGAGCGCCTGATCAAGAGCGTCGGCTCGGGCTACGGCGGCAACGCCCTGCTCGGCAAGAAATGCCACGCGCTGCGGATCGCGAGCTGGCAGTCGCGCGACGAGGGCTGGCTGGCCGAGCACATGCTCATCGTCGGCATCCAGAATCCGCAGGGCGAGACCCGCTACATTGCCGCCGCCTTTCCCTCCGCCTGCGGCAAGACCAACCTGGCCATGCTGATCCCGCCGGAATCCATGCCCGGCTGGAAGGTGTGGACGGTGGGCGACGACATCGCCTGGCTGCA
>CAZKOE010000001.1:47103-54582 GCA_964554305.1 uncultured Gammaproteobacteria bacterium | reverse complement strand
GCCCTGCTATCTCCTCGTGGACGAAGGCTACGTAAAAACCTTCCGCGAACTCATGGAAGACACGGATTGGGAGAACTATGGCGTCGGGCGCAACCCGAAATGCGCCAACTGCATGGCGCACTGCGGCTTCGAGGGTACGGCGGCCGACGATTCGTTCCGCCACCCCCTGAAGGCGCTGTGGGTGAGTCTCCGCGGTCCGAAACTCACGGGACCGTTTGCGGACGATCCTCCGCTGCGCTACGATCCCGCCCAGATCAAACCCTCGCTTGTCATCAAGGGCGAAGCCGAACAGTACACCAACTGAGCGCCCCGCGCCGTGACGGTGGCAGCCGCCATTGCGCTGTTGCTGTGGCTTGTGCTGCTGCTCGTTCCATGGCAGCCTTGGCGTTGCCGCGAGCAGCTGGAACCCGCGACCGAAGGCGGCGAGCCCGACTACGACTTCACGGTCCTGATTCCGGCGCGCAACGAAGCCGGAGTCATCGCCGAAACGCTGGCGGCCATTGCGCGTGCCGCGCCGGCCGCACCGGTCGTCGTCGTGGACGACGAATCGGAGGACGACACGGCGACCGTCGCCCGCGCGAGCGGCCTCGAAAATCTTCGCATCGTCGCCGGCACTCCGCCACCGCCCGGCTGGGCGGGCAAACTCTGGGCCCTGGAACAGGGCCTCGGTTACGTCGAAACGCCGAACGTACTGCTCCTGGATGCCGACATCCGCCTCGCACCGGACATGATCGCGGCACTGCAAGGCAAGGCGCGGGAAGAAGGCCTCGCCCTCGTTTCCGTCCTCGCCGAACCCTGCTGGAGCGGCCTCGCCGCGCGATTGTTGCTGCCCGCTTTCGTCTACTTTTTCAAACTGCTTTATCCCTTCGCGCTCGCCAACCGCCGGCGCGGACCCGTTGCCGCGGCGGCGGGCGGAGTGATGCTCGTCAAACGCGAGGCGCTGCGATCCGCCGGCGGTTTCGCGGCCTGGCGCGGTGCCATCATCGACGACTGCACACTTGCCCGCGCGCTGAAGCGCGCCGGTTATCCTGTCTGGCTCGGCCTCAGCCGCAGCGCCGCAAGCCTGCGCCGGCAAAGTCCCGCCTCGATCGCCGGGATGGTCACGCGCAGCGCCTGGGTGCAGTTACACGAATCGCCCCTGCTGCTCCTCGCCGCGACGGCCCTCATGGTGCTCGCCTTCTGGCTACCGCCCGCCGCGCTCGCCTTCAACGGGCCACCGCGCTGGCTTGGCCTCGCGGCCTGCCTGGCGCTCGCCGCGAGTTACCTGCCGACGCTCGTCTACTACCGCCGTAACCCCGCCGCCGCTATCCTGCTCCCCGTGATCGCGACAGCCTATCTCGCCATGACCTGGTATTCGGCGCTGCGCGCCCTCGCCGGCATTCGCTCGGCCTGGAAAGGCCGCCGCTACCGGACGGCCGAAGCGAGGAGAGAGAAGTGAGAAGCGAGAGAAAAAGCGGAAGCCGAGGTAAACGAAGCGTTCCCAGCGCAGGGTCGAACGCCGGGAACTGTCTTGCGGTCTTGTGCCGGCCCGCGGGAGTTGCCACTCTCACTCCTCACTCCTCTTTCCTCTTTTCTCGCACGCGAGGGGCGCCCCCGTGACCTTCAAGTGGCTGCCGGATGCCGCACTGGACCCGCACCCGCGGCTCACCTGGTTGGTCGAATGCTGCTTCGACTGGACGGTCACCGCACTCTACCGCAAGGAAGAAATGCTGCCGCCGGATTATCGGCTCGAGCCGGGCACGCTCGTCGTCTCCAACCACGCACGAGACTGCGACATCCCGATCCTGACGACCGTCCTCTGCCGTCGGGAAGGTTTTCACATCCGCTGGCCACTTCCCTTTTACGCAAGCCGTGAAGACGTCTTTCGCCCCCACTTTCTCAGCAGCCATCTCGTGACCTGGCCCCGCCCCCTGCGTGCGCTTCTGTATCCAATTTCGCTCGGCTGGTTCTTCGCCATCGTGCGGGCGGAACCGATGCGGCGCACGCGCGAGTACACGCTCGCCGAGGCCTTCGCCGACCTCGGAATCGACGATCGGGCGGCCCGCGCGGCGCGGCTCAACGCGCGCGGCCGGCGCGAGTCCCCGCGCCGGCAACGGAACTATGGCGAGGACTTCTGGGGGTTACGCAGATTGCGGCGCACGACGCGCGACGAACTCGCGCCGGGTTTCCGTGCCACGGTCGCGGCCGAACTGGACCGTTTCGCGGCGCTACTCGACACCGGCCGCGTGGTGTACTTTGCGCCCGAAGGTTCGATTTCGCCCGATGGCCGCTTCGGCCGCGTGCGTGCCGGCCCCTGGCGAGTGGTGCGAATAACGGCCACGCCTCCGCCGATTCTCCCCACGGCGCTTTCCTACGACGCGCTCGGCCCCGGACGCCTGCGGGCGATCCTGCGGATCGGCCGACCGCTGCGCGGCTACAATGCCATTGACCGGCGACGCTTCGACGCTTCGCTCAAGGAGGAGATACTGAAGTTGTATCCAGTGAACGCAAGCCACCTCGCAAGCCGCTATCTTGCCGCCGGGCCGGACTCATTCACGATGGCGACATTCGCGCGCTGGTTCGGGCAGGCCCGCGCGGCCCTCGCCGGTGCCGGACTCACGCTCGATCCGCTGCTCGGCCGTCTCGCCCCCGAAGCGCTCGCCGGCGAACGCCTCGCCTGGCTCGCCCGTCAGGGGCTTCTCGCTCGCGACGGCGAAACCTGGCACAACCGCTGGCCGAACGACGCGAAGCCCGGGTGGCGCAAACCGGCGAACATCGTGCGCTACCTCGATAACGCGCTCGACGATCTGCTCCGCACGCTCGCACCGGAACTTGCCCGGGAACTCGCGCCGTGAAAAAACTCCGCCACGTACTGCACCTCGTCTTGCGACCCAAGATTCTTTTGCCGCTGTTGCTTGCGGCCGCACTGTTCACCGTCGCCTTCAAGCTGGGCGATCTCGGCCAGGTGCTCGCACGCGTGCAGGCGATCCCGGTGTGGACGATGGCGCTGGCGCTTGGCGGCGCCATCGTTTATCTCGTGTTCAAATACCTGCAATTCCGGCATCTGCTCTCCAACGTCAACCTGCATCCGGGCTGGCGACGGCTGGTGCTCGCCTTCTGCGTCGGTGAACTGTCGGTGACCCTCCCCTTCGGTGTCTTCGCCCAAAACTGGGTGCTCACGGTCGAAAGCAAGGAAGATTTCGGGCGCAGCTCGGCCGCGACCGTCGTTATGCTGCTCACCGAAACCCTGGTGGTGCTGCTGTTTCTCGCCATCGTCGGAATTCCCGGCTGGCCGGAACTGCGCCCGCTCGCCATCGTCTTCGTCATCGGCCTGCTTGCGCTGGTGCTCGGCGTACTGCGCTTCGGCCACCTCGCCCGCCACCTCGGACACCATGTAAAGCAGCCCACCCTGCGGCGCATGGTGCTGGAATTCATCGAGTTGCTGCGCGGTCTGCGGCGGCTCTCAAGCCCCCACCTGCTACTCCTCAACGTGTTGATCGCCGGCGTCTATCTCGGCGCGCTCGCCTTCTCGTTCATGGTCGTCGGCCACGGCGTCGGCGTACACCATCTGAGCTTTCTCACGGCGGCGACGATTTACGCTTTCTCGCTCGCCGTACTGCTCCTGTGCGGCGGCGTGCTCAGCCAGATCGGCACGATGGAAGTGCTCGGCATGAGTGCCTCCCAGGCCTGGGGCATGAACCTCACCCAGGGGCTTGCGCTCATGCTCGGCTTCCGCATCGTGTGGACGGGGGCCATGTGGCTCGTGAACCTGCCGGCGGTGTTCATCCTGTGGCGGTCGCTGAAGCAACCTGAACACAGGCCCGCCCCGGAGGCGATTCCGGCCTCAGCCCAGGACTTGGAGAAAGCGTCCCACTGATTCTGCGCCGGACAGGCACGGAAGCCCGGCCGCGGCCGCAGCGCATGGAAGATCGCGCGGGATGTCCAGGCGCCGTTGCGTCGTGGAATATACGTGACCGCGTTCGCAATGAAAGCGCGCAAGGTATTCCTGCTCGCTTTGTCCCGGCGTGGGCACGAAAAGCGCGTGCTTGCCCAGCGTGGCAAGCTCCATCAAGGTGGTATAACCCGACCGGGTCATGACGACGTGCGCGCGGTTCAGCATTTCCGCCTGGCGCTCGCGCTCGAGATAACCGTATACCGTGGCGCCCGCAAGCTCGTACCTCTCGCCCGCGCGCTCCGGATCGCCCAGGGTCACGACGACCCGCCGCCCGCCGAGTTCGGGCAGCGCCGCGAGCACGCGCTTTTCGAGCAGACCCCGCTGCGGCTCGATGCCGGAGACGGAAAAAAAGTAATCGATATCCTCGGGCAGATCGGGGCGGACGACGTCGGCGAGCGGTCCGATCCAGTCGAGCTTCCCGCCCCAATCGAGCGCGGGATCGTGGCCGAGGTCGCCCGACAATCCACCGTTTTCCTTCACGTCGGGAATCAGCACTTTCGCAAAACCCTCGAGCAGCCCGCGCTGCCCCCATTCGACCAGCCGTTCCACCCGCCGCAGGCGGCCGGGAATAATCTGGCGCAAGGAGTGGAAAATGCAGTAACTCGGCACGGCGCCCGACCAGATACCGAAACGACTGTCGGAGACGACGAGGTCGAAGCCGCGCTCGCGTACCAGCCGCTCGGTAAGCCGGTGCTCCAGCTTGAAGTGCAGCCACACCCAGGGCATGGAGGCACTCATGCGGAGATAAAACACGGCCGGCCAGCGGCTGAAAGGCTTCGGGATGTCGCGGGCGGGGTAAAAGGCGCAGTCGCCACCGAGTTCACCCTGCAGGAGGCGCATGCCGGCACTCGGCTCCATCAGCACGGTCACTTCGTCGCCCTGCGCGACGAGCGCCCGGATCAGCACCAGGCTCCGGGCCGCGTGCCCGAGCCCCCAGTCGTGGACGGCGAACAGGATTTTCCGCGCCAACAGCGCCATTCCGCGAAAAAAAGCCTCCGTATCCTAACAGCAAGCGTGATCGGGGCGGCAATCACGCGATGGCGGGCAGAACGGGAAGGGCGCCGCTGGCCGCCGACTTTTGCGTTCCAGTCTGCTAGACTGCGGCAAGTTTGACGCCGTCCGGGCGGCCGCAACAGGAACACACTCCGTGCACAAACCCTCGAATGCCGAACTTTTGTCGCTCAAGGAGCTGACCGTCCGCGGCCTCATCCTCGGCATCGTCATCACCCTCGTATTCACCGCCGCGAACGTCTATTTCGGCCTCAAGGCCGGGCTCACCTTCTCGACCTCGATTCCCGCCGCCGTGATCTCGATGGCGATCCTGCGCTGGCTGAAAAACTCGACCATGCAGGAGAACAACATCGTGCAGACGGTGGCTTCGGCCGCCGGCACGCTCTCGGCGATCATTTTCGTGCTGCCGGGGCTCGTCATCATCGGCTGGTGGAACGGCTTCCCGTTCTGGATGTCATTCGGCATTTGCGCGACCGGCGGCATCCTCGGCGTGATGTACACGATCCCGCTGCGCCGCGCGCTCGTCACCGACTCGGACCTGCCCTATCCGGAGGGCGTCGCCTGCGCCGAGGTGCTCAAGGTGGGCTCCGGCGAGGAGGAAGACCCGGACGCCGAGGCCGTCGAGGCCCGGGGAGCGGGCCTCAAGGCCGTGACCGTCGGCGGCATCGTCGCCGCCATCTTCTACGTGATCGTACAGACCAGGGTCTTCGCCGCGAGCCTTTCCGGCTACTTCCACTTCGGCGGCGGCAAGAGCGGCGCGACCGGCTTCGACTTCAACCTCTCGTTCGCCCTCCTCGCGATCGGCCATCTGGTCGGGATCTGGGTCGGCATCTCGATGCTCGTCGGCGCGATCGTCGGCTGGGGCTGGCTCGTGCCGATGTACTCGATCTTTCATCCGGGATCGGGCGCCGCCCAAGTCGTCGCGCAAGGCGCGTGGAGCCACGATGTGCGCTTCGTCGGCGCCGGGGCGATCGGCGTCGCCGCCATCTGGGCACTGGTCAAGCTCGTCAAACCCGTCGCAGTCGGCCTCGCCGGCGCCATGGCCGCCGCCCGCGTGCGCAAGTCCGGCCAGGGCCACACGCTGCCCCAAGTCGAGCGCGACATGCCGATCGGGATCGTCGGCGCCATCACCGTCGTCTGCCTGCTCCCGATCGCCTATCTCCTGTGGCACTTCGCCGGCATCAGCGGGCTCGGTGCGGGCATGGCCACGCTCGTCATCGGCGGCATCATCTTCGTCGTCGTCCTGAGCTTTTTCGTCTCTGCCGTCTGCGGCTACATGGCCGGATTGATCGGCTCATCGAACAGCCCGCTCTCGGGCGTCGGCATCCTCGTCGTCGTCATCGCCGCGTTGCTCCTCGTGCTCGGCGTGCAGTCGCAGCTTCCGCCCGGCACCGGCAAGGCGCTCGTCGCCTTCGCGCTCTTCATCACCTCGGTCGTTTTCGCCGTGGCCTCCATCGCCAACAACAACCTGCAGGACCTCAAGACCGGCCAACTCGTCAACGCCACGCCGTGGAAACAGCAGCTGGCCCTGGTGGTCGGGGTGATCGCCGGCGCCTTGGTGATTCCCCCCGTGCTCGACCTTCTCGCTCAGGCCTACGGGTTCGCCGGCGGACCGAACGCGACGGCCCACGCCCTGCCTTCCCCGCAGGCCGGCCTCATCTCCGCGCTCGCCCAGGGCGTCATCCAGTCGAACATCGACTGGACGCGGATCGGCATCGGCTGCGCCATCGGCGCCGCCGCCATCGTCCTCGACGAGATCCTCGCGCGCACGGCGAAACACGCGCGCCTGCCCCCGCTCGGCGTCGGCCTCGGCATTTACCTCCCGACCTCGACGACGCTCATGGTCGTGGTCGGCGCCATCGTCGGCTGGTGGTTCACGCGGCGCGCGAACCGAAAATCCAAACCGGAAACCCTCAAGCAACTCGGCGTGCTCCTCGCCTCGGGCCTGATCGTCGGCGAGAGCATCCTCGGCGTGATCTTCGCCGCCGCCGTCGCCTTCTCCGGTTCGAGCGCCCCCATCGCCCTCGTCGGCAAGGGCTTCGCCGTTCCCGCGATGATCATCGGCGCCGTCGTCTTCGTCATCACCGTCGTCGTCCTCTACCGCTGGCTCTTCCGCCTCGCCCGCGATTGAGTCCACCCTCGCTCCGCTCGGCCCGCGAATGGCCGAGATTCTGAAGCGAACCACACTGTAAAATCCGCGCTTGGCCTGCCGTTTTCCGGAGCGACCTTTGCGGCTTGGATCGCGACTTGGGACAGAACTCCATCCGGGTTCCGCCCGTACGAAGCGCATTACCGAGGAGCGGCCCATGCGGGTGATTCCGCTGGGGCTCGCCTCCTCGCCGTGGCACGATTTGTACCACCGTCTGCTGAAGACGACCTGGCCGCGGTTTTTCCTGATCGTGGGCATCGCCTACTTCGGTACCGACTTTTTGTTCGGTCTGGTGTACTGGTTGAGCAACGGTCTCGAGCCGCAACCGATCTCGCTCGCGGACGCTTTCTTCTTCAGCGTGCAGATGCTGACGACCGGCTACGGC
>CAZKOE010000001.1:3571-47093 GCA_964554305.1 uncultured Gammaproteobacteria bacterium | reverse complement strand
TACGGCGACGTGTACGCGAAAACGCTGTTCGCGAACTGGATCGCTACCCTCGAACCCTTTGTCGGTCTGTTGGGATTCGCGCTCGTCACGGGCCTTACCTTCGCCCGCATCTCGCAACCGACGGCGAGAATCCAGTTCAGCAGGAACGCCGTGGTCAACAATTTCCACGGCAAGCCGACGCTGATGTTCCGGATGGCGAATCAGCGTCACAACAACATCGTCGAGGCCGAGGTGCACGTGGTTCTGGCGCGCGACGAAGTCTCGCCCGAAGGCCTGGCCTTGCGCCGGTTTTACGATCTCGACCCGGTGCGCCGTCGCAACGCGCTGTTTCGCCTGACCTGGACCGTGATGCATCATTTGGAGGATGGCATCCTCGCGGGACGCGACGAACTGATGGCTCTGCAGGCGGAAGGCGAATTCTCCATCATTGCAACCGTCACCGGATTCGACACGAGTTTCCACCAGACGGTGCATGCGCGCCATGTCTATCGTGCCGAGGACATTCTTTTCAACCGGCGCTTCGTGGACATTATCGAGCGCCAGGGTCACGGCATTTGGAGCGTGAATTACAGTCACTTCGACGAAACGGTCGAATGAGAACCAAGTTGTTCGGAGGCGGTTTCGAACCCCTTCATCTCTTCGGCGAGAAAATCCAGAAAGGCACGCACCTTCGCGACTATGAAGTGCCGGGACGGATAAACCGCGTAAACGCCGGTTTCCACGGCTGACCAACCGTCGAGGACCGTGCACAATCGCCCCTGTTCGATATCGTCCCGGACATAAAGCCACGGGATCAAGCTCAAACCGAAACCGGCACGCAGGGCGTCACGAACCGCAAGGCTCGAGCTTGCCTTGAGACGTCCGTTGACTGGTACCCGCACAGCGCGATCGCTTCCACGGAATTCCCATTCATTGGCGTGACCGGATAAGCTGAACCGAATGCAATTGTGCGCACGCAGGTCATCCGGCGTTTCCGGGGTCCCGAAACGCTCGAAGTAGGCAGGTGCCGCACATACGACGTGACGCAAGGTCAACAGTTTTCTGGCAATCAGGCTGGAATCTTCGAGCTTGTCGCTTCCGCGGATCGCGAGATCGTAACCCTCCCCGACGATATCCACCTGACGGTCATCCATGCGCAGATCCATTGATACATCCGGGTATTGTTTCAGGAAGCCCGGTATCGCCGTGGACAAGCACACCAGCGTCAATGTCATGGGCGCGCTGACACGCAAGACACCGCCAGGCGCCCGTTGCAAAGGGCCTATGGAGCCATCCGCTTCTTCGAGCTCATCGAGGATTCGCACGACGCGTTCGTAATAGAGCGTTCCGGCTTCGGTCAAGCTCATGCGGCGGGTCGTGCGATGGAGCAGTCGCACGTTCAAGTGTGACTCGAGTTCGCTCACGTTCTTGCTGATCGCCGCAGGCGACAGTTCAAGCTGCCGTCCGGCTCCGGCAAAACTCCCTTGTTCGACGACTTGGCGGAACACCTTCAGGGCCGTGAGACGATCCATCTATTCTTTACTCTCAGTAAATAAATAAATAATCCATAACTTATTGTAAACGGATATCAGCGTAATTACAATCTTTCTCGTCGGACAGAAACGAGGAAGCACCGTAGTGGCCAATCATTCAAAGGATGTGAAACGCGCCCATTTGGGCATGCTGATCTGGGCCGTGATCGTGGGACTGTCGTTTCCGATCGTGGGCCGATTGAGCGATGGCCTGCCGCCGTTGCTGCTGACCGCGATACGCTTCGTGATCGCGGCGCTGGCGATATGGCCACTCGTGCGCCGCGCACCGGATCGGTGGCCGAGCCCGCGGGGACTCTTGCTCTATGCCGTCATGGGATTGTGCCTCGCCGGCTTCTTCGGCGCCATGTTCTGGGCCGCGCACCGTGTTACCGCCCTGTCGATGGCGACGCTTTACGTCAGCGTGCCGCTGCTTTCCTACTGCATGGGAAGAAGCCTGGGAGTCGAGCGGCGTGCCGTTCGTATGCCGGCAGCGCTGATGGTGGGGGCACTCGGCGCCTTGGCGCTGATATGGGCGCAAACCGGAGGGCAACTCGGCAGCCTGCACTTCGGCTTCGGCGAGGCGCTGTATTTTGCCGGCTGCATGGCCTCCGCCCTGTATCCGGTACTCAGCAAATGGGGCCTGAACAAAGGCTGGTTGTCCCGCCGGGCTTCGCTGCGAACGTTCTGGAGCCTCGCCGTTGGTGCCTTGCTGATCACCGCGTTGGGCCTGGTCACGGAATCACCCGGTTCGCTCGCGGAGATGAGGCCTTCGGACATCCTCATCCTGGTTTATCTCGGCTTGATCTCCAGCGGGCTGACTTTCTGGTTGTTGCAGCGCGCCATGATTGTCTTGACGCCGGGATCCGCTACCGCCTATACCTACCTGGTGCCATTCGTCTCGATGATGCTGCTGTTCATCGAGCAACCGCGGCTTATCGGGTGGCGTTGGCTGCCGGGCAGCGTCCTGGTCGCTCTGGCAATCGCGGCATTGCTGCGGCGCGACTCCAAGCGACAAGACAAGCCCCAACCCTTGCAGGCCGCCTCGCCGACGCGATCGGAACGAAACCCGAATACCTGCCGCCGCTGAACCCCGAGCAATCATCCACGCCGCCACCTCCCTGCAACTGCTTTATCAACCAACTGGATCAAGAAGGAGACTGAAATTATGCGCATTGCCATCTTTGGAGCCACGGGAAACATCGGCCGCCGCATCGTAATCGAGGCCTTGGCCCGCGGGCATCAAGTCACTGCGGTCGCCCGCGATTCAAACCGCCTTCGTCGCTTGCCGGCCGCTGCAGCCAAGCGTGTTGCAAACGCCCAGAAACCCGCGGACGTAGCCGCGGTTGGCAACGGCCAGGACGTCGTGATCGGTGCAACCCGACCGCGGCCGGGGAAGGAATATGAACTGGCCGTTACCGCGCAGGCACTACTCGCAGGCGTTACCCAGGCCGCAGTTCGACTTCTGCTTGTCGGCGGAGCCGGGAGTCTGATCGTCCCGGCAAGCAACGGGCTGATCGCGGCCAACGATCCGAAGTTCGTACCGCCCGCCTGGCGCGACGTCGCCCTCGCGTGCGTGGACCAATTCGAGGTTTGCCGCAGCAATGCGGAAGCGGACTGGACCTACTTGAGTCCGCCCGCCCTGTTGGAACCGGGTGAAAGGACCGGCCATTACCGCATGGGATCGGATGAATTGTTGGTGGATGATTCCGGGGCCTCCACCATCTCGATGGAAGACTTCTCGGTGGCGCTGATGGACGAAGCGGAGCGCCCCAAGCATCGCCGCGCCCGCTTTACGGTCGCTTATTGAGCACCGGCAAAGTGCACCTGCCCAATGCCGGCGCCGCTCGCGAATCGCCCGGCCGTCCCGGCGAGGCCCTGACAATCGCGAATGGAACAGGGGTGTACTCGCTCACAATCCCTCCCCGCGGGGTCTTGCTCTGTCCCAATTTCCCTGCAAACGTTATGATGAGACCGCGGATCGTCGATCAACCCGCCGTAGCCATGCGCGACGTTGTGATGCCGAATCAATGCGGAGACAAGTCATGCGAGTCAAACGAATCGTCTCGAACGTGGAAACGCCGGACTTTGCAAGGGCGGCGGCGTTTTATGAAGACATCCTGGGACTCGATCTCCTCATGGATCATGGCTGGTAGCGAACCTGGGGCACGAACGAAAAGATGACCGTACAAGTGGGCTTTGGGACCGAAGGCGGCTCCGGCACCCCGGTGCCCGATCTGTCCATCGAAGTGGACAATCTCGACGAGGCGCTGACGCGATTCAAAAAGGCGGGAATACCCATCGAATACGGGCCGGCTAGCGAACCCTGGGGCGTGCGCAGATTCTACGTCCGCGACCCCTTCGGAAGACTCGTCAACATCCTGCAGCATGCCTGATGGCGAGCGGCATCACGACAGGGATCGAGTTCAAGGTCAACGAGCGCATTTCTGCGGACCAATTCATTGATCTGCTCAGGGCTTCGACCTTGGCCGAGCGCCGCCCGGTGGACGATTCCGAATGCATTCGCGGTATGCTCGAGAACGCCGATCTCACGGTGACGGCCTGGAGCGGGAATCTTGTAGTCGGTGTCGCACGATCGGTCACGGACTTTCACTACGCCTGTTATCTCTCCGATCTCGCCGTCCACGTCGACTACCAGCGTTCGGGAATTGGCAAGACGCTGATCGAGCAAACCCGTGAACAGCTCGGCCCGCGATGCAAGCTGATCCTCGTGGCCGCGCCGAACGCCAACGCCTACTACGAGCGGGTCGGTTTCACAAACAACCCCCGCTGCTGGGTACTCGGTCGCGAGCAACGCCTCGAGCCCTGACGAATCGTCCAACTGGGCCAGGCCGCCCGCCGGCGGCGCTGCGCCGGCGTTTTCCCGGTTTTCCGTGACCCCCATTGATATATCGAAAATTAACGATATAATGATACCCATGGATCAGGTCACCGTCTTCAAGGCCCTCGGCAACGAGTCACGCTTGAACATCCTCAAGTGGCTCAAGGACCCGGAACGCTACTTCGGGCCATCCGGGGAATGCAAGCAGCGGCTCGCGCGCGGAGTGTGCGTGGGGGCGATTCACGAGAAACTCGGGCTATGCCAGTCCACGACCTCTCACTACCTGGCCCTGCTGGAGCAGGCGGGCCTGGTCACCGCCAAGCGCTGCGGCCAGTGGACCTACTACGAACGAAACGAATCCGCGCTCGGCGAACTGAGCAACTTCCTGCAGCAAGAGCTGTAACCCATGGCCTCAACATCATTTGATGAGGTTTATTGCACGTTGTTATATCTATTTTATTAGATATACAGAAATTTAAAAGGAGTCAACATGTCCAACCAACCCTTGTTAGAAAGCGCCCGACTCGGCCCGTACGAGCTGAAGAATCGCGTTGTCATGGCGCCGATGACGCGCTCGCGTGCCGTCAACCCGGGACGCGTCCCGACGGACCTGCACGTCGAATACTACGCCCAACGGGTCTCCGCCGGCCTCATCGTTTCGGAAGCGACTCAAGTTTCTCCGCAAGGCGTCGGCTACATCCACACCCCCGGTATCCACTCCGCCGACCAAATCGCGGGCTGGAGCAAGGTGACGCAGGCCGTCCACGCACAGGGCGGGCGGATATTTGCGCAGCTTTGGCACGTCGGGCGCATCTCGCACCCCGATTTTCACAACGGCAGGCCGCCGGTCGCACCCTCGGCGATCAACCCTGAGGCGAAGAGCTTCACTCCGCAGGGTTTCAAGCCGACGGTGACGCCGCGCGCACTTGAAGCCGCCGAAATCCCCGGCATCGTCGCGGACTTCGTGCAGGCTGCAAAGAACGCGATGAAAGCCGGCTTCGACGGCGTGGAACTGCACGGCGCCAACGGCTACCTGATCGAGCAGTTCCTGCGCGCATCAAGCAACCGCCGAACGGATCGCTACGGCGGCAGCATCGTTAATCGAGCCCGCTTCCTGTTCGAAACCGTAGAAGGCGTCGCACAGGCCATCGGCAGCGACAAAGTCGGTGTGCGCCTGTCCCCCGCTACTGTCTCCAATGACCCGCCCGACGGCGACACCACCGCGCTTTACGACTTCGTGATCGGCGTTCTGGACGATCTCGGTCCGGCCTATGTGCATTTGATCGATTCGCCCGCCACAAAGGAGTTCCCCGATGGGGTCGTCGCTCATTATCGCACCGTCTACAGCGGCACGCTCATCGCCAACAACGGCTACGACCGCGAACGCGGTAACGCGGCAATCGCCGCGGGCATGGCCGACCTGATTGCCTACGGCAAACCGTTCATTTCCAACCCGGATCTGCCGGAACGCTTCCGGTTCGGCCTGCTGCCCATCGAAGCCGACCCGGCGACGTTCTACCAGGGCGGCGCGCGCGGCTACACGGATTATCCATTTTTGCAGGCTCAAGCCGCCTGAATGTCTCTGTACACAGGAGTAACAAAACATGGCAAGGAGTGACATTCCAACGCCAAGACGGTCAGCAAAGAGGCGTTGAAAACGCTCTACAAGCAGCGTTGGCACGTGGAGCTTGATCTGCGCCAGATCAAGACCACGCTCGGCATGGAGCGGCTCAGCTGCAAAACCCCTGCCATGGCCGAGAAGGAAGTGTGGGTGTATCTGCTCGCCTACAACCTCACCCGGCTGATGATGGCACAAGCCGCTCTCGAAGCGCACATCATGCCGCGCGAACTCAGCTTCAAGCATACCTTGCAACTGTTCATCGCCTGGCGTCACGCGGCGCCTTTCGATGAGGCGCAGATGGGCGCTCTATTTTCGCTATGAGGTGGGCCCCAATTCCCAGACAGCTTGGCAGCGAATGTAAGATGGAATCCGGGTTCATTTCAGGCTGCCAATTTCCGTCGTGCAAGGCCCGCATAGACCTCAGCGGGCGTCAATCCATCGAGACTTGAGTGCGGACGCTCGTAGTCATAGTCGCGCATCCAGCGCCCGATCCCTTCTCGGGCTTCGCTCGGCGTCTCGAAGGCGTTGAGATACACGCATTCGTACTTCAGCGAACGCCACAGCCGCTCGACGAACACGTTGTCGCTCCAGCGTCCCTTGCCGTCCATGGAGATGCGGATGCCGTGTGCGCTGAGTGTGCCTATCCAAGTTCCGCCCGACTTTCTTCGCACCGGCGGCCTGCTGGAAGTCATCCAGCTCTGGGTCAATCTGCCGTCCCGACTGAAGACGACGCAGCCCAGATACACAGTTCAGTTTACAGACCCCCATCATCACCAAAAAGAGATGCAATCATGAACAATAATGGCGAAAACGAATCGGCCACCGGTCAAAGGCTGCCCTTGCGGGCCTTGCTCTGGCTCGCACAAGTGCTGCTGTTCGGCGTGTATCTGACCATCGGCATCGCGGTGCTCGCCTTGCCCGTGACACAGACTTTGGCGATAGCCCCTTGGGCCGGTCACCTGCCGGCGATCCTTTTAAAGTTCGTCGGCGACGTGGATCTGGCCGCCGGTCCGGGCGTGCTGTTGTCGTCCGTAACGCGAATCACATCCGGGGTAGCCGCGCTCGCGGCCTCCTGTTCCGCGGCACTCCAGGGGTTGGCCATACTTTTCAACGTCCTATTCGGCGTGCTGCCCTCGCCATTCTCCGTCAACCTCGCCGTGTTCTCCCTGTCTCTGGCCATGTTTGGCCTGTCGGTGTTCGTCGTCCGGGCCCGGTCGGACAAAGCGTTGATCGCACCGTGGCGGAAAGGCCGGCCCATATCGGATATGGACCTCTTCGCCGGCGATCGGGCCGGCAGCACGGCCGGTCGATCAAAGCGGCGGTGGTCGATAACGGTAAAGGCGGCGGGAGATCCGGGCCCTGAAATTTCCCCCGTTCAAATGGCATCGCGCGGCAGCCCTTTCATCGTGCGGCAAAGGGAGGGCTACTGCCACGATTGTGGCTGAATTCGGCGATACCGGAGATTCTTCGTGATTCCCGTGGCCGCGCCCACGGTCAGGAACGGGCGCCAAACTTTCGACAACGGCCTCGCCGATCGGCTTTGAAGGACACGAATCGCGTGACTGACAACGGCCGGATGGCGATACGGTGACCACCTCTCGACGGCTACGTCGCGCTCATCTCCGGCGCGGGCAGCGCTTCGGCGGTGGCGAATTATCCCGTCGCGATCGGCTGAGCCGTTGCCGCCACCGAGTGGCGAAGATGTTGCTCAGGGAGACGCGCGGCCGGCCCCGAGACAACAACCGAATTGCATCCCGTGGTAACGCATAATGGCCCGTGAACCCGGCCAAGTCGCCCATGGGCGCCGCGGCGATCGGCCGCCAGCCCCCCCTTGCCGCGGCATCGCCGCTCGGCTGGCCCTTGAAGCCGGTATCCAAAATCGATACGATCGTATTATCATTAATGGTTCGGCATTGTCGCTCGCGGCAGTGCCCCGTCCCATCTGCCGGAATTTGCCGGTTTTGCACATTTCGGAGAGGTGATGCCGCCTTTCAACCGCTCATACGCCAGAAATGAGCGCAACTCCCCCGAACCCGGAGCACTGTCATGGCCCTATGGAAAGAACCCGAGAAATCCCCCTCGTCTCCGCCGCCGAATCCGAGCGAGCGGACCAGCTTCGGCTCGTCCGATCCAGCCGGGAACCCCATTCCCGCCAAGTCTTCCGCTCGCTCCACGGCAGCCACGCGCACTGCCGCGAAATCCGACTCCGAGTCGCACATCGCGCCCGACCTCGTGATCGAGGGCAAAATCGAGGGCGCCGGCCACGTGCACATCGCCGGCCGGTTCAAGGGCGATATCAACGTGCGCGGCGACCTCACCATCGAGGACGGCGCCCGGGTCGAGGGCAGCGTACGCGCGGAACGCGTGACGATCGCCGGCGAGCTGACCGGCAACATCGAAACGGCAGAGCACGTCGAACTGATGCAGACTGGCGCCCTGACCGGCGACGTGAAATCCAGGACCTTCAGCGTCGCCAAGGGCTCGAAAATGCGCGGACAGACCGAATTCGGCTGGGAAGACGACAAGGGCAACGTTGCCGAAATTCACAAGGGCAACAGTCACGCCGGCGGTAACGGCCCGGATAAGTGACCGTGTCGCACGCGGGCGCGACACGTACCTGTCCGCACTGTCACGAGACGATTCTGGAAAGCGCCGCCGCCTGCCCGGCGTGCAAGCACCTGCTGCGCTTCAGCAACCCGGCCGGCGGCATCGCCGCACCCGCCGCACTGACGCCACTGCGCGTCGAGGGCAGTTTCCGCAACCCCGCCGACAGCGACGCCTGGGAGTACTCGATGGTGCTGACCATCCGCAACGAACGCGGCGAGGAAATTGCGCGGCGGCTGGTCGGCGTCGGTGCGATGCAGCCCGGAGAACGGCGCACCTTCACGCTCGGTGTCGAGATGAACCCTGCGGGCGACAAGTTCACCCGGCATTGAAGCATGCAGCACGCGCCGAGCCCGAAATGGTACCGGCGGTGTTGGATTCGGGCCGAGCAAGCGCCATCAGACGAGTTTCAGGCCGGCACTTGAAATTTACCAAATAGTCAACTATAATGAAGCCATGGGTAGAACGAGTGACGCCAGAGAACGCCTGATGGCGGCCTCCACCGAGTTGACCTGGCAGAAAGGGTACAACGCGGTGACGGTGGACGCCATCTGCGAGCGTGCGGGCGTCAAAAAGGGCAGTTTCTACTATTTCTTCGAGTCGAAGGCCGCGCTTGCCATTGCCGCCATGGAAAACGCCTGGCAGACGAGGAGCAAACCCGCCATGGAAGCGGTCTTTTCCGCGAACACTCCACCGCTGGAGCGGCTGAGGCGCTACTTTGAAATGCTCTACCAGCGTCAGTTGGAGGAAAGCAAGACCCTGGGCTGCATGTTGGGCTGCCCTTTCTTCAGTCTCGGCATGGAAAGTGGCGGGTTGGATCCGGAGGTCTGGCACGCTTCGCAACGCTACCTGAAGCGCAAACACAAGTATCTCGAGACCGCAATCCGGGATGCACAGGCAGAAGGTCTGGTGGATATATCCAGCGTGGAAGATGCCGCGCAAGGCGTTTACACGCTCCTGGAGGGAGCACTGGCCCGGTCGCGCGTACACAACGACCCGGAACCGCTGCGCGAAGTTTACGGACAGGTGCTGCGCCTGCTCGGAGCCCGACAGCCGATTACGGACCGTGAGCCGGAGTAAAAGAGCCGATGCGACGGCATTTTCTCTTTTTTTCTCAATAACTTGACTAAATAGTCAACTATTAAGTATTTACATATGGAGAACGGAAATGAGTGAGGAAGAACATTCCGAAAACAAGCCGGAGAAGAAAACCGATCCGCGCAAGCGCCGGCGCCGCATTGCGCTCGGAAGCCTGGCGGCGATATTCCTCGTTGCCGGCACTATCTACGGCGTTTATTGGGCGGCGGTCGGGCGCTATGAGCAGTCTACCGACGACGCCTATGTTGCTGGCAACCGCGTCGCGATCATGCCCCAGGAGAAAGGCACGGTGGTCGCAGTGCTGGCCGACGATACGACACGGGTTCATCGCGGCCAGGTGCTGGTCCGGCTCGACGACAGCAAGGCGCGCATCGCCCTGCAGCAGGCGAAGGCACGGCTGGCCGCCGAGGTCCGCCAGATCGACGCGCTGCATGCCACCGAAAAGCAGTTACAGGCCCAGGTTGCGAAACAGCGCGCGACACTCGAATTGGCCAGGCGCGACCACTCGCGTGCCGAGGCGCTGCACAAGCAGGGCTATTACTCGACCAAGAAACTCGAGCACAGCGCCACACTCGTGGCTGTGGACAAGCGCAGCCTGGAGGCCGCGAAACAGGCGTTGCGCAGCGTTCGTGCCCGATTGAAGGGAAACAGCATCGCCGACAATCCGCAAGTGCGGCTCGCGGCCGCCCAGGTTCGCGACGCCTGGCTGGCGTTGAAGAGGACCCGCATCGTCGCGCCGGTATCGGGCTACGTTGCCAAGCGCAGCGTGCAGCTTGGCGAGGATGTAGGCCCCGGCGATGCACTGATGGCGATCGTGCCCATCGATCAACTCTGGGTCGTGGCCAATTTCAAGGAAACCGATCTCGGCAGCATCCGGATCGGCCAGCCCGTGACCATGCACGCCGACGTGTACGGCGGTTCCGTGATCTTCAACGGCCGGGTGATCGGCATCGGGGCGGGAACCGGCAGCGCCTTCTCGTTGCTGCCGCCGCAAAACGCGACCGGCAACTGGATCAAGGTCGTGCAACGCGTGCCGGTGCGCATCGGGATATCGAAATCCGACCTCGCACATCACCCCCTGCGCATCGGCCTATCCATGAACGTGACCGTCGACATCGGCACCGGAGGTGGAAGCGTCAGCGGCGAAGCGATCGTGGATCCGGGCCGCTACAAAACGTCGGTCTACAAGGACCAGACCGCCGGGGCGAACCAACTCGTCGCGGCGATCATCCACAACAACCTGGCCGGTACGGCGGGGAAGGCCGTCGCGGTGGCTTCCCGCGCCAAGCCGGAAAACGGAACCACGAATGGAAACTAAGCATCCGCCGATCACCGGCGGCAGGCTCGTACTGCTCACGATCGGGGTATCGCTCGGCCTGTTCATGGAGATCCTCGACACCTCGATCGCGAACGTCGCGATTCCGTCGATTGCGGGCAATCTCGCGGTCAGTCCCGACCAGGGTACCTGGGTGATCACCTCCTTCATGGTCAGCCTTGCCATTGCACTGCCGGTGACCGGCTGGCTCGGGAAACGCTTTGGGGAAGTGCGCCTGTTTCTCGTCGCGACGTTGTTGTTCTCGATCTTTTCCCTGCTGTGCGGGCTTTCGACGTCGCTTCCAATGCTGGTCGTGTTCCGAGTACTGCAGGGCGCCGTGGCGGGCCCCATGATTCCGCTTTCGCAAAGCCTGCTGATGAAAAACTACCCGCCGGAAAAGCAGGGCACGGCGCTGTCCATCTGGGGCATGATTGCGGTGGTTGCACCCGTTGTGGGCCCTGTCTTGGGCGGCCTGCTCACCGACGACTACAGCTGGCGCTGGTGCTTTTTCATCAACGTACCGCTCGGTTTGATTGCGGTCGCGATCACTGCATCTCTTCTGCGCGGTCGCGAAACGGCGAAGGAGTCACGACCTTTGGACAAGACGGGGCTCGCCCTATTGGCCATCGGGGTCACGGGTCTGGAAATCATGCTCGCCAAGGGTAACGATCTCGCCTGGTTTTCCTCGCCTTTCATATGCTGGCTGGCGGTAATCGCCGTGGTGGCGCTGAGCGCTTTCGTGGTCTGGGAATTGACGGCGGAGAACCCGGTGGTGGATTTGAAACTGTTCGGGCGACGTAATTTCACGGTTGCTACGCTGGCCATTAGCTTGGGTTACATGGCCATCTTCGGAAACATCCTCATATTCCCCCTCTGGCTGCAAACCCAGATGGGTTATACGGCCACCTGGGCGGGCATCGCTACGGCGCCGCTCGGTTTGCTGGCGGTGGTGGTCTCGCCGATGATGGGCCGCCTGATGCGCCGCTTCGATCCGAGATTATTGGTGACAGTGGCATTCGTGATATTTGCCGCCGTATCCTTCTGGGTTTCCGGCTTCGCGATGAACGTGGATCTCACGCAGCTGATGATTCCACGCCTCATTTTCAGCGCCGGCGTACCCATGTTCTTCATTTCCCTGACCGCCTTGTCGGTCGCCGGTTTGCCGCCGGAACGTGTTGCCGGCGCATCGGGCCTGTTCAACTTCATGCGCATACTCGCCGGGGCTTTCGGCGCCTCCATCAGCGTGACGATTTGGGATCAGCGCGAGGCGCTGCACGATGCACACCTGTCCGCGGTCGCCGCCACGCACAGCCCCTTCACCGCCCCGATTTTCGACACGCTGAAGGAACTCGGGGCAAGTACGCAGGCAACGCTTGCCGAACTGGCGCACACGATCAGCCAACAGTCCTTCATGCTCGCGACCAACGACTTCTACTGGCTATCGGGCTGGATTTTCCTCGTCCTGATCGGGGTGGTGTGGTTCGCGAAAAGATCGGGCGGGAGTGCACTACCCTCCGCCCGGAACAAGTAAGTAGCCTGTCGCGGGTCTTGGAAACTCAAAGGAGATGCAATCATGAAAAGCATTGAAGAAAGCAATTATTCCGTTGCCGGCGAACTGCTCCTGCCGGCCGGTCTGTGGCTCAGTCAACTGATCCTCGCCGGTTTATATCTGGCCAGTGGTCTGGCTGTGATTTTCCTGCCCGAGCCGGAGCTTGCGGCAATCCTGCCCTGGTCAGGATACATGCCCGCGCTGCTATTGAAGTTCATCGGCGGCGTGGACCTCGCCGCTGGTCTGGGTATGTTGCTGCCCTCCGTGACCCGGATCGCACCCGGGTTGACGGTGGTGACGGCGCTGTGCTCGGCGGCGCTCCAGGCGCTGTCAATACTTTCGCACGCGCTCATCGGCACATTGCCAGCACCGCTTCTCGTCAACCTGGCCGTGCTCGCCTTGTCGTTGTTCGTCGCCTGGGGTAGGTCGACCAGGATGCCGATCGCTTCGCGAGGGCAGGCTCGGCGCATGTCGGACTTCGATGTCTTCGGTGGTGGGCGCCCTGAAAAGCCCAAAAGACGAACGCCGTCGCGACGCCGTTCAACGACACAAAGCCAGGCAATTCCCGGCAGTACGGGCTTGCAAATTCATCGGGGTATGCGCGGTGCCTCTTTTCATCGCGCGCAAATACAGAGGAAATTTTGCAATGAGTAACCCGATAGCTTTGATCACCGGCGGCAGCCGCGGTTTGGGACGTAATGCCGCGCTCAAGCTGGCCGCGAGCGGTGCAGACATCATTCTGACCTACCGCAGTAATGCGGAAGCAGCGGACGAAACCGCTGAGCAAATACGGCATGCTGGTCGCAAGGCGGTGGCGCTGCAACTGGATGTCGGTGACAGCAGTTCGTTCGCCGCCTTTGCAAATACGGTCCGTGGCGTCCTTGCCGAACACTGGCAACGGGAACGATTCGATTACCTGGTCAACAACGCCGGAATGGGGGTGTACGAACCTTTTTCCGACACGACTGAAGCGCAGTTCGATGAATTGATGCGCACTCATCTGAAAGGCCCATTCTTTTTGACCCAGGCGTTGCTACCGTTACTGGCGGATGGAGGACGCATTCTGAATGTGTCATCGGGCCTGACCCGATTCTCGGTGCCCAATTTCAGCGCCTACGCCATGATGAAAGGCGGCGTGGAAGTGCTGACCCGTTACCTCGCCAGGGAATTGGGGCCGCGCGGCATTGCCGTGAACACCCTTGCACCGGGCGCCATCGAAACGGACTTCGGCGGCGGCATCGTGCGCGACAACAAGGACATGAATGACCAGATGGCTTCGGTAACGGCGTTGGGCCGTGCGGGCCGACCGGACGACATTGGCGGGCTCATCGCTTCGCTTTTGTCGCCGGAGAGTCGCTGGGTCAACGCTCAGCGCATCGAGGCCTCCGGCGGCATGTTTTTGTAGGTCGGGACTATACCCACCGCATTGGATAGGAGAAGCCGCTGCAGCGCGGCTCTCCATCTTCGACAGGGTTTGTAAGATGCCTTTTTTCATCGTGAAATAAAACATGGAGATTGTGTTATGCGTATTTTTGTAACAGTTGCTACAGGTTTTGCTACAGGTTTCATCGGCTCGGCCGTCGTGAAGGAATTGCTCGATGCGGGGCACCAGGTGATTGGCATCGCCCGCTCTGACGAGAAAGCCAAAACTCCGGCGGCTACCGGTGCCGAGGTGTTCCGCGGATCGCTCGAAGATCTCGACAGCTTGCGCGGCGGAGCGGCCACCGCCGACGCCGTAATCCACACGGCTTTCAACCACGACTTCTCGAAGTTCGCGGAAAACAGCGAACTGGACCGGCGTGCCATCGAGGCATTGGGCAAGACGCTCGCAGGCACCGATCGTCCCTTGCCGGTTACCCCCGGTCTCGCGCTACTGCGTAAGGGAGATATTGGGACCAAGGAAGATGAGTCGGTCCCACCATCTGCCTTCTGTTTCGTTCCCCGCGCTCGCCGCGATGAAGGTCCTGAGTTGATCCAGTGAAACGCCGTCCAGCATTGGTATCCATCTCAAATACAGATAGATTGAATCTCATTTTATCGTCTTCCCAAATGCAACGAAAGGGCTCATCATAGGTGCTGTACCACTTTTATTCACGAGGACAGATATGAAACTTCTACAGCTTGACGCCGGCATCTCGAGCGGCACCTCGGTCAGTCGCCGCCCAACCGCCGTACTCCCGAGCCGTGTACCTCCGCATTCCCGTGTCACCACGAAAAGCGCATTACCCGCTGCATCTCTGGATCAGCTGTTTCGGCAAGCGAGAACCTACAACGAGTGGAGTTCCCGGGACGTCGATGATCAAACCGTTCACGCGCTTTACGATCTGCTGAAATGGGCGCCGACCGCTTCCAACAGCAGCCCGGCGCGATTCGTGTGGGTGAAAAGTGCCGAAGGCAAGGCGAAGTTGGCGGCGCTGGCGATGGGTGCCAACCAGCCCAAGATCCTGGCAGCTCCCGTCACGGTGATCATCGGCTACGACCTTGCGTTCCCGGAGACGATGCCGCGGTTGTTTCCGGCGCGCGGCGAGCAGATGCGCGCGTACTTCGAGCAACCGGGCATGGCGGAAGAAACGGCGAAACGCAACAGCAGCCTGCAAGGTGCCTACCTCATTCTCGCAGCGCGCGCTGGGTCTCGACTGCGGACCCATGTCCGGCTTCGACAAGGCGGGTGTCGATCACGAGTTTTTTGCCGGCACACATATCCAATCCAATTTCATCTGCAGCCTTGGATATGGAAAACCCGGCACACCGTTTCCGCGCAGCCCACGGCTGTCGTTCGAAGACGTCGGCCGGTGGGCATGAATGGGTGCTGTCACAGATCGCGACGCACCGTGTAGTGAAATCGAGGAGATGCAATCATGAGTAGCATTAACGAAAGCAATTTTTCTTCTGACAGAAGGCTGCCTTTGCGGGCTGGGCTGTGGCTCGCACAACTGCTGCTGGCCGGAGCGTATCTATCCATTGGCATTGCGGTGCTTGTTTTGCCCGTGACGCAGATTTTGGCGATAGCCCCTTGGGCAGGTCATATGCCCGCAGTACTTTTAAAGTTTGTCGGCGGCGTGGATCTGGCCGCCGACCTGGGCGTGCTGTTGCCGTCCGTGACACGAATTGCGCCCGGGATGACCGCGCTTGCGGCCGTATGCTCCGCGGCGCTCCAGGGGCTCGCAATACTTTTTAACGTTCTCCTTGGCGTGCTACCCACGCCATTCTCCGTCAACCTGGCCGTGTTCTCTCTGTCTCTGGCTGTGTTCGCCCTGTCAGTGTTCGTCGCCTGGGCCCGATCGGGCGAAGCGTTGATCGCGCCGTGGCGGGAGAACCGCCGCATGTCGGATGTTGGCCTCTTCGTCCGCGATCAGGCCGGCGGATCGGCGAGTCGGTTGAAGGACCGCCGGCTGGTAATGGTACAGGCTCTGGAAAACCCGGGCCATGAAGTTTCCCGTACTCAACAGGGTCTGCGCGATGCCCCTTTCATCGCGCAGTCAGGGAAGAGTCACGGCAAAAAGGCCGCTTGACTTCGATTCGAACTTTTTCTCTCGACCTTGGAGGTTATTTCATGCGTATTTTTGTAACAGGTGCCACCGGATTCATCGGCTCGGCCGTCGTCAAGGAATTGCTCGCTGCTGGACACCAGGTGCTTGGCCTCGCCCGCTCTGACGAGAAAGCCGAGTCTCTGGCAGCTACCGGTGCCGAGGTGTTCCGTGGAGCGCTCGAAGACTTGGATGGCCTGAAAAAGGCGGCCGCGAGCACAGACGGTGTCATCCATCTTGGCTTCAATCACGATTTCTCGAAGTTCGCGGAAAACAGCGAACTGGACCGGCGCGCCATCGAGGCGCTGGGCGCGGAGCTTGCGGGTTCCGATCGCCCGTTGCTGGTCACCCACGGCCTCGCGCTGCTGGCGCAAGGCCGCGCAGCGGTCGAGGACGACGTGCCGCCGCCCGTTTCACCTTCCTACCCGCGCGCTTCGGAAGCGGCCGCAGCCGCCTTGGCTGATCGCGGAGTACGGACATCGGTAGTCCGCCTGCCTTCATCCGTCCATGGAGCGGGCGACCACGCCTTCGTTCCCCTTCTCATCGGACTCGCCCGCGAGAAGGGCGTCTCGGCCTATGTCGGAGACGGGATGAATCGCTGGTCCGCCGTGCACCGACTCGATGCCGCCCGCCTCTACCGATTGGCCATCGAGAAAGGTTCCGCCGGCGACCGCTATCACGCAGTGGGCGACGAAGGCGTCGCGCTCAAGGACATCGCGAGCGTGATTGGCCGGCACCTGAACGTTCCCGTCGTGAGCGTGAACCCCGAGGATGCCGCCGAGCACTTCGGCTGGTTCGCGCCGTTCGCGGCAATGGACACGCACGCAACAAGCGAGAAAACCCGAGTCTCGTTGGGTTGGCAACCAACGCAGCCTGGACTGCTCGCCGACCTCGATGCAGAACACTACTTCAAATCCTGACAGAAATTTCCAATCCACACACGATACACAACACAGAGATTTACAGGAGGCAACATGTCTAACCAACCCTTGTTACAAAGCGTACGACTTGGCCCGTACCAATTGAAGAACCGGATCGTCATGGCGCCCATGACCCGATCGCGGGCCGTCAACCCGGGCCATACTCCGACGGATTTACACGTCGAATACTACGCCCAGCGGGCTACTGCCGGTTTGATCGTTTCGGAAGCGACGCAAGTCTCTCCGCAAGGCATCGGCTACATCCACACCCCCGGCATTCACTCCGCCGCGCAAATCGCCGGCTGGAGCAAGGTGACGCAAGCCGTCCACGAGGCGGGCGGGCGGATATTCGCGCAGCTCTGGCACGTCGGACGCGTCTCGCATCCCGATTTTCACGCTGGCGAGTTGCCGGTCGCGCCCTCGGCGATCAACCCCGAGTCCATGAGTTTCACCGCGGAGGGCTGGCAGTCGACAGTCACGCCGCGGGCACTCGAAACCGCCGAGATTCCCGGCATCGTCGCGGACTTCGTGCAGGCGGCGAAAAACGCCATCGCGGCGGGCTTCGACGGCGTGGAACTTCACGGCGCCAACGGCTACCTGATCGAGCAGTTCCTGCGCGCTTCGAGCAATCGGCGAACGGATCGCTACGGCGGCAGCGTTGCCAACCGCGCCCGTTTCCTGTTCGAAATCGTGGAAGGCATCGCGCAGGCCATTGGCAGCGAGAAAATCGGCGTGCGTCTATCCCCCGCCAACGCGCCGGCGGACGGCGACATCGTGGCACTTTACGACTTTGTCATCGGCGTGCTGGACGACCTCGGGCTGGCCTATCTGCATCTGCTCGATGCCCCCGGCAATGCGCCGGCCGCCAAGTATTTTCCCGAAGGGTTGATTGCGCACTATCGCACGGTCTATCGCGGCACGCTCATCGCCAACAACGGCTACGACCGCGAACGCGGCAATGCGGCGATCGCCGCCGGTGACGCCGATCTGATCGCCTTCGGCATACCGTTCATTTCCAACCCGGATCTGCCGGAACGCCTCCGGCTCGGCTTGCTGCCCGTCGAAGCCGATACGGCAACGTTCTACCAGGGAGGTCCGCGAGGCTACACAGATTATCCATTTTTGCAGGCCCGAGCCGCCTGAATGTCTCTGTACACAGGAGTAACAAAGCATGGCAAGGAGTGACATTAAGAACATGCATAAAATTCGTTGGACTATAGCGATAGCGGCCTTGGCCGTACTGGCTACCGTCATCGTGGTCGCCACACAGGCTTCAGGCAAAAAACACGTGACGCCGCCGATTCTTCCCGAGGTAACGGTGGCCCAGGTAATCGTCCGTCCCGTTCAGCCGTCACGCGAATTCAGCGGGCATATCGAAGCGGTTAATACCGTCAAACTGAGACCGCGCGTTGACGGCTACATCGAATCCATACACTTCCAGGAAGGAGATCTTGTCAATAAGGGTGAGCTGCTGTTTCAGATCGATCCCCGCCCCTACCAGGACGATGTGACTCAGCTTGAGGCCAAGCTGACGCAGGCGAAAGCGCAACTGAATCTGGACGAAGACAACGCAAAGCGCGCCCGGAAACTGATCGGCAAGGGGGTGATCTCCCGCAAGCAGGCACAGACCCTGGAAACGAAAGCCAAGAGCTCCCGGGCGTTGGTACAGGCGGCAAAAGCCGCGCTTAATGCGGCACGTCTGCGGCTAGGCTTTACCCAGGTGCGCTCACCCATCAATGGCCGCATCGGCAAAGCGCTCATCACACCCGGCAATCTGGTCACTAGCAACGATGTGTTGACGACGGTGGTCACGACCTCGCCGGTTTACGTGAATTTCAATATCGACGAGCACAGTTATTTAAATCTGTTGCACTCGGGTCTGTTAAATGCAGGTAAAGCCTCCATACCTGTAACCATGGGGCTTGCCGACGAGCAGGGCTTTCCACACACGGGACGACTGGACTATGTAGGCAACCAATTGCATGACGGCACCGGAACGATCGAACTGCGCGCCGTCTTCGCCAACAAAGATGGTGAATTGACGCCGGGCTTGTATGCTCGTATCGAGTTGCCCGTGGGCCATGCCCATTCACGCGTACTGATTGACGATCAGGCGGTCGGCTCTTCGCTGAACAGCCGCTACGTTTACGTCGTGGGCAAGAACGGAAAGATTCAATCCCGAAATGTGAAGCTCGGTCCCTTGCTTCATGGACTGAGGGTCGTCCGTAAAGGACTCAAGCCCGGCGACGTGATCGTCGTCAACGGACTGCAACACGTACGCCCCGGCATGAAAGTGAATGCCACGCGCGTGGCCATGGGCCATCAGGACAATGATTCCAAACATTCTCTGGCGAAAAACTCTGCCCCTTCTTGACACGATGCGCAACTTGCATTACGCAATCAGGATTGACTCATGAAGATTGCTCAATATTTCATCGGACGCCCCATTCAGGCAGCCGTGCTTTCGTTGATCATCGTGTTGTGCGGGCTGATTGCCCTGCCGACATTGCCGATCAGCGAATATCCCCAGGTAGTGCCGCCCACGATCGTGGTGACGGCCAACTATCCCGGCGCCAATCCGAAGGTAATCGCGCAAACCGTCGCCACGCCGCTGGAAACCCAGATCAACGGCATCGAGAACATGCTTTACACCTCCTCGCAGTCAACCAGCGACGGGCGCATGACCCTGACGGTCACCTTTGCCGTGGGGACGAACCTCGACAAGGCCCAGGTGGAGGTGCAAAACCGCGTCGCCCAGGCGCTGCCGCGTTTGCCTGAAGAGGTACAACGACTGGGCGTTACCACGAAAAAAAGTTCGCCCAACCTCATCATGGTGGTGCATCTGGTCTCGCCCGACGGCAGCAAGGATATGTTGTTCCTTGCGAACTACGCACGGCTTCGGGTGCGGGATCAATTGCTGAGATTGAAAGGCGTGGGCGATGCACAGGTATTCGGCGCCGGCAGCTACAGCATGCGGGTGTGGCTAGATCCGGACAAGCTTGCGGCGCGAGGCTTGACGACGGGTGACGTAATCAGCGCCATCAAGGAACAGAATACGGCCGTCGCCGCCGGTTCGCTCAATGCGGCGCCCGCTCGCAACGGGGCCGACTTCAAGCTTCTGATCAACGTCAAGGGTCGCCTTTCCGACGCCGAAAGTTTTCGCCACATCATCGTCGGCACCGGCCCCGACGGTGGTGTCGTTCACCTGAACGATGTCGCCCGCGTCGAGTTGGGGGCGAACAGTTATGCCCTGCGAAGTCTTCTGAACAACAAGGAAGCGGTCGGTATCGGCATTTTCCAGAGACCGGGCTCGAATGCCCTGCAAATCTCGAAACAGGTGCGCTCCACCATGGCACGATTGAAAAAGTCGTTCCCCGAGGGCGTGGATTACCGCATCGTTTACGACACTACCACCTTCGTCAAAAGCTCCATCGAGGCGGTGCTCCATACGTTGCTGGAAGCAATCGCGCTCGTCGTGCTGGTGGTGATCCTGTTTTTACAGACCTGGCGCGCCTCGATCATACCGCTGGTATCCGTGCCCGTTTCGCTCATCGGCACCTTCGCCGTCATGAAGCTGCTCGGATTCAGTCTCAATTCGCTCTCGCTGTTCGGGCTGGTGCTGGCGATCGGCATTGTCGTGGACGATGCCATCGTCGTGGTCGAAAACGTCCAGCGCAACATCGCCGAAGGGCTCGCGCCGAAAGAGGCGACGCGCAAGGCCATGCGCGAGGTGACGGGCCCGATCGTCGCAACGGCGCTCGTCTTGTGCGCCGTCTTCGTGCCGGTTGCATTCATGGGCGGCCTGACCGGGCAGTTCTATCGGCAGTTTGCGCTGACCATCGCGATCTCGACGGTTATCTCCGCCTTCAATTCGCTGACCGTCAGCCCGGCATTAGCGGCCATTTTGCTGAGAAGCGACGACATGCCCAAGGATCGCCTGACCCGGTGGATGGACTGGGCGTTCGGTTGGTTTTTCAGGCCGTTCAATCGGCTCTTTGCCGCGGGAGCCACGCACTACGTCGGGGGAGTTCGGCGGGCACTGCGCTTCTCCGGTATTTCACTTTTTGTGTTTGCAGGTCTTCTTGGCCTCACGTGGTTGGGCTTCAACACCGTGCCCACCGGATTCGTTCCACAGCAGGACAAAGAGTATCTGGTGTCGTTTGCGCAGTTGCCGCCAGCCTCGTCGCTGGACCGCACCGAAGCGGTTATCAAAAAGATGTCCGGCATCGCCCTCGATCAGCCGGGCGTCAAGGATGCAATCGCTTTCCCCGGACTATCCATCAACGGCTTCACCAACAGTTCGAGCGCGGGAATCGTGTTCATCACATTGGCGCCGTTCGATAAACGCGATACACCCTCCTTGTCCGCAAAAGCCATTGCCGGTGCGCTGAACCGCAAGTTTTCCCAAATCCAGGGCGCGTATATCGCGGTATTCCCGCCGCCGCCAGTCCAGGGCTTGGGCACCATCGGCGGTTTTCGCATGCAAGTCGAGGATCGTTCGCAGGCAGGATTCAAGCCGTTGAACAAGCAACTCCACGGGTTGCTTGCCGCCGCGCGCCAGACGCCGGCGCTCGCCGGGCTCTTTTCGAGCTACCAAATCAATGTGCCACAGATTGACGTGAAGGTAGATCGGGAAAAGGCCAAACTGGAAGGTGTCAATCTGTCCGATGCCTTCCAGACCATGCAGGCTTACCTTGGCTCGTTTTACGTGAACGACTTCAACTTGTTCGGGCGCACCTACCAAGTCAACGTGTCCGCCGAACCCCGGTTCCGCAGCGGTCTGACCGACAT
Organism: uncultured Gammaproteobacteria bacterium; assembly: GCA_964554305.1. GTDB lineage: Bacteria > Pseudomonadota > Gammaproteobacteria > JAKDMP01 > JAKDMP01 > JAKDMP01. The sequence continues at coordinate 25,318 of CAZKOE010000001.1, read as the reverse complement.
CACGCAACTCAAGACGCGAAACGCCGCAGGCGAACTGGTGCCGTTGGGATCCTTTGCAACGGTGCAAAGAATGACCGGGCCGGCCCGTGTCATGCATTACAACGGTTACGTGACCGCGGCGATCAACGGCGGCCCGGCGCCCGGTTACAGTACCGGGCAGGCGCAGGCCACGATGGAAAAGCTCGCCGACGAACACCTGTCCAACGGCATGAGTTTTGAATGGACCGGTCTCGCCTATCAGCGCGTGCTCGCCGGCAATGACGCGATCTACGTATTTCCGCTTTGTGTGCTGCTGGTGTTTCTGGTATTGGCGGCCCTGTACGAGAGCTGGTCGCTGCCGCTCGCCGTCGTTCTTATCGTGCCGATGGGCCTCCTGTCCGCGTTGGCAGGGGTCTGGCTGACCGGGGGCGACAACAACATCTTCACCCGCATCGGCCTGCTGGTGTTGGTCGGCCTGGCCTGCAAGAACGCGATCCTGATCGTGGAGTTCGCGCGCGAACGACAGGCGCAAGGCGCCAATCGCTTGAAAGCCGTACTGGATGCCGCGCGCCTGCGGCTGCGCCCGATCCTGATGACCTCGATCGCGTTCATCATGGGCGTCGTGCCCCTGGTGCTCGCACAAGGCGCCGGCGCCGAAATGCGCCATGCGATGGGCGTTGCCGTGTTTTACGGCATGCTGGGAGTAACCTTCTTCGGTTTGCTCTTCACGCCGGTGTTTTACTTCGTCATTCGGACCCTGCTGGAGCGCCGACGCGGTCGACGTTCCGCAGTGACGAAAAATCCCGTTTGAGCACTGGAATGTGGAAGGTCACTTCACCTGGTTGGCTGCCTTCGTCCAGCTCGATGCCCCCGCCTCCAACGCTGTCACCCAAAAGCGATTCGGCTGGCAACCACAGCAGCCCGGGCTCATCGCCGACCTCGAGAAAGGGCCTACTTCGAGTCCTGATCGCTATTTTCCAACCCTGAACACTGAAAGGAGATTATTATGCAAAATCAACCCATCGCTCTGGTTACCGGGGCCAACAAGGGAATCGGGCTTCAAATTGCGAGGGACCTCGCGGGGCATGCTCTGACCGTTCTCATCGGGTCGCGCAACCTCGAACGAGGTGAGGAGGCCGCCAAGAGCATCGGACCAGATGTGCATGCAATCCAGCTCGATGTCACCGATCAGGCGTCCATCGCCGCCGCGGCGGCGCGCATCGGGAACGAGTTCGGCGGCCTCGACGTGCTCGTGAACAATGCGGGCATCTCGCATGCCGTCGAGCTCAAGCCGGACTGGACGCTCGAAGACGCCACGAAGTTGGGCCGCGCGAGCGTCATCTCCCTCGACGAGGTGCGCGCAGTGTTCGAAACGAACGTGTTCGGCGTCATCGCCGTCACCCAGGCGATGCTGCCGCTGCTGCGCGAAGCGCCGGCAGGACGCATCGTCAACGTATCGAGCGGCGTCGGCTCGCTGACTCTGAACGCGGATCCGAATTTTCCGCCGCGCGCGCTTTTCGGGCCCGGCTACAGCGCATCTAAAACCGCTCTCAATGCGGTCACGCTGGCCTTCGCCATCGAGCTCGAAGCGACCCCGATCAAAGTTAACGCTGCGTGTCCCGGCTTCACGGCAACGGACCTCAACAACTTCCTTGGGGAACGCACCGTACAACAGGCCGCCCGTGAACCCGTGCGCCTCGCGCTCCTCGGCAATGACGGCCCGACGGGTACGTTCTCCAATGAAGACGGGCCGATCCCATGGTGAATGCTCTCATCTCACGTACCCATTGTTTGCCAACGGAGAAAAGATATGACTCTGACACGCGATGAGCTTGTTGCTCGTTTGAAAAGGGCGGGGGAACTGGAGGTTTCGGGTGAGAATCAGGCCGAGGCCGATTCGTACTTTGACACCCGCCAATTTCGCTTCCACGGCCCGGACGGGTTCGAGGCGGACTATGCCGGTCTCACCGACTACTTCCAATCCCTACGCGCGGCCTTCGATGATCGCTCGATTCGTCGAGGAATCATCGTCGTCGAAAGCAATTATATGGCCTGCCAGACCTGGATCGAAGGAAGATTCGTCCGTGAGTTTACGCATTCGCCGGCGGGTCCCTTGTCTCCCAATGGGCAGCGCGTAGTGTGGGATTTGTCCAACATCTTCCGGGTTGACGATCGGGGCCGGCTCGTCGAGGAGTGGGTGCGGACCGACTACCGGAGTTTTCTGCGTCAACTCGGAGCCGAGGGGCAGTAGGCTTTGTGTTTTTTCATTTCATCAACAGACAGGAGACAATACCATGACTGATCGAAACGACCTCGGTGGCGAATTCACGCTGCCCGGCACTTCCATCTCCCTGAAGCGCATGGGCTACGGCGCCATGCAACTTTCCGGCCCCGGCATCTTCGGGCCACCGAAGGACCGCAAGGCCGCCGTGGCTATTCTGCGTGAAGCAGTGGAGCGGGGCGTCAATCACATTGACACCTGTGATTACTACGGCCCCCACATTACGAACCAAATCATCAAGGAAGCCTTGCATCCTTATCCCGAAGACTTGCACCTCGTGACCAAAATCGGCGCTCGGCGCGGTGCGGACGGCTCGTGGCTGCCGGCCTCATCGCCTGAGGAGTTGAAGCAGGCCGTGCATGACAACCTGCACAACCTCGGACTGAACGTCCTGGATGTGGTCAACCTGCGGATCATGTTTGGTGAGAAACCCACGGAAGGCTCGATTGAGGAGTCACTGACGACACTGGCCGAGCTGCAGCAGCAAGGTCTGGTGCGCCATGTCGGTTTGAGCAACGTCACGTCCACCCAAGTCGCCGAAGGGCGTCAAATTGCCAATATTGCCTGCGTGCAGAACCATTACAATCTGGCGCATCGCGATGACGATGACCTGATTGGCGAGCTTGCCCGCGACGGCATCGCCTACGTACCGTTTTTCCCACTCGGGGGGTTCACGCCGCTACAGTCCGAAACACTGAATTCAGTCGCGGCCCGACTCGACGCCACGCCGATGCAGGTCGCATTGGCGTGGCTGCTGCAACGCTCGCCGAACATTCTCTTGATCCCCGGCACCTCGTCGGTTGCGCACCTGCACCAGAATTTGCTGGCGGCGGAGTTACGGTTACCGGCGGAAGTCATTGTAGAGTTGGATTCCATCGCAGCCAAGGAGGAAAGTCATGATTGATTCCGCAGCACATACCATACTCGTCAGCGGTGCGACCGGGCAACAGGGCAGGGCCGTCACCCGGCATCTGCTCGACAAGGGTTTCCGGGTGCGCATCCTTACCCGCGATCCCGGACAGGAAGCCGCCCGGGCACTGGTCGCCCGGGGCGCGGAGGCCGTGGCCGGCAACTTCGACGATCGCGGAAGCCTCGATCGAGCATTGAACGGGGTGTATGGCGCCTACAGCGTACAGAACTGGGAGAGCCGCGGCGCGAGCCTGGAAAGCGAAATTCGTCAGGGCAAGGCATTTGCCGAGGCGGCTCGAGATGCGGCCGTCAAACACTTTGTCTATAGTTCCGTCGGTGGCGCCGAACGCGAGTCGGGCGTCCCGCACTTCGACAGCAAGTGGCAGATTGAAAGCCACATCCGCGAGCTCGGGTTACCCGCCACCATTCTGCGCCCGGCCGCTTTCATGGACAACTGGAGGCATTTCAGGGAGGCGATCATCGCCGGGCAATTCCCTCAGCCGCTTGATCCGCACACGCTGTTTCAGCAGGTTGCCGTGGACGACATCGGGGCCTTCGCGGCATTGGCCTTTGCGAATCCGGACCAATGGATCGGTCGGGCCATCGAGATCGCCGGCGACGAGCTGACGATGACCGAAATGGCGGAGACGTTCGCCCGGGTCATTGGCCGCAAGGTCGAGTACGTACAGCTGTCATGGGACGCGTTCGAACAACAAGCGGGCGCGGAAATCACGATCATGTATCGCTGGATTGAATCGGACGGCTTCAAGGCAGACCTCGATACGCTGCGCGAGGAATATCCGCGGCTGACGCGCCTGGAACCGTTTCTGCGCGCCGGGGATTGGGCCGTGAAATGACCGAACCGAGACATGAAGCGGAGCCACCGATTCGCCGGTGGCTCCCATGATCCACTCGAGTGCTTTTTTCATTCTGCCGGGTACGCCGTGCCCATATTCCGACGAATAAAGTTCGACTCAAGGTTGGCGTTATTCGCGGATAGGTTCTTGATCGTCCTTGCTCTAATCCTGCAAGCGCGCGGCGAGGAAATCCGTGACTACTTGAACGCGGCGAGATGGTCCGAGATCGCGAAGGCGTCGCCGGCGTCGGAAATCAGTCCGATGTAACCATCGGGACGGATGAGCACGAGGGTGCGCTCGCTCGCGCCATAGGCATCGGCAAGATGACCTTCGGTGTCGGCGATGTCGCCGGGGCCGGTCGATCGGCCGACGACATGAAACGTCCCGAGGCCGGAGGACGGAGCTTCAACGGCAGGCGCGGTTCCAAAGCACAACAATGTGAAGCCCCCACCGCGGGTCAGATCGAACAACCGGCGTTCGCCGTTCACCGTTGCCAGCCTGGTCGCATCGGGGGCGCGGTCGCCGGCGCGAAGCGGGGCGGTCTCGTCGCGGTCGTCGCACGCCAGGGCGGAGCCGCGATAGCCCACGTCGAGCTGGATCGTACTCGCGTCGCGGCGGGTGGGGCTGTTCTGCTGGAGCGTCTGTTTGAGGCGCTCGTTGGATAGCGCGAGCACGTGGGCCGCGACCGGGCGGCGCTCGGCCTCATAGCTGTCAAGCAGCGCCGGCGAGGCGCCCTTCGCGACCGCCGCGAGCTTCCAGCCAAGGTTGTGCGCGTCCTGGATGCCGGTGTTCATCCCCTGTCCGCCGGCGGGCGCGTGGATGTGCGCCGCGTCGCCGGCGAGAAACACGCGGCCGGCACGATAGCGCTCGACGAGGCGGATGTTGGCGCGCCACAGCGACGACCACTCCGGCTCGTGGAGGCGGATGTCGGTGCGCCCGGTCCGCCGCTCGAGGACCGCCTGTATGTTCGCGAGGCTAAGCTCGGGCTTCTGTCCCGGCGCGATAAGGGCCTGGTACTGGAAGACATCGGTCGAGGGCAGCGGACACAAGGCGAACAGGCCCTCTTCATGCCGCCACATGTGCCAGGCGTCGCGATCGAGGCCGTCGGCCTCGACATCGGCGACGATCATCCGCACTTCCTCGCGGGTTTCACCCTCGAACGCGATACCGGCCTGCTCGCGGACGACGCTGTGGCCGCCGTCGCAGCCGACCAGCCAGTGCGCGGTGACCGTCTCGGCCTCACCGCCCGTGGCCAGCGCCGCCGAAACACCCTCGTCCAACTGCTCGAAGCCGGCGAGCGCAGTGCCAAACTCGACCGCGCCGCCGAGCTCCGCCAGCCGCAGCCGCAGCGCTTCCTCGACCCGCCATTCGGGCGTGATCAGACTCGTCGTATATGGGATGTCGGGACGATCCCGCAACGCTTCGGGTTCGGCGCCACCCAGCGTCACCCGGCCGTCGGGCGCGGTCGAACGGATCGGCATCGCCATCCGGCCGTTGGCGAGCACGCGATCGACGATCCCGAGATTCTCGAAGACCTCGAGGCTGCGCGGCTGGATGCCCTTGCCGCGCGAGCCGGGCCGCGGGCCGGAGGCGGCCTCGATCAGGCGGAACGAGACGCCGCGGCGGGCGAGTTCGCAGGCCAGCGTCAGCCCGGTCGGGCCGGCGCCGACGATCAGCACCGTCGGCGCGCTATGCGCTTGCGGCGACAATTTCGTTTTCATCGTCCCGGTCATCGTCTCATCCTCCCGCAGGAGCATTTAGGACAGTGCCTTGCGTTTTACCGTTTTGCGCCAAGCTTACACTACTTTAACGACTCGGCTGATTCGTGAATACCGCAAGCCGAAATGCACTCTCGTTTTACACACATTGTAACCACCAGACGTGCAAGCGCAGTGGATGACTGCATCACGAGATTCGCTATTGTCTCCGTAATCACCCATCGGGCGAACACGCTCCACTCGCTGAACGTTCGGCTCTTCGGGCGGAGAAGGACTTTGGAACTTCCGCAGAGTTATTGCTTCGGCATGTAAAAAGTAGCAACTTCCGTTCGTGCTGAGCGTAGCGCAGAGAAGTCGAAGCGCGCCTTCGACTCCGGCCTGCGGCCTACGCTCAGAGCCTGCCCCGGACTTGATCCGGGGCCGAACGGGGAGTTGGATCAGTCGCACGAACCCGTACTGTTTAATTGCCGGATCAATAGTTATCAAGATGATGGATGGAAGTCTTCCCGGCACTCCCGACTTCGGCCTGAATATTGTCGATGTTCGGTCCGTCGCGGATCTGCTTGTTTTGGCCATGGAGCGCCCGCAAGCAGCCGGCGAGCGATTTACAGCTTCGGCGGGCTATTTGCAGCTTCGGGAGATCGCGGCTATTTTGAAAGCAAAATACCCCGACAAAAAAGTCTCGACCCGGCGACTTCCCGACTTCCTGGTAAGGCTGTTTTCGTATTTCGACAAGTCAGTCAAGTTGGTGCTTCCCGATCTCGGCGTAGAGAGAAAAGTCGATAGCTCCAAAGCCGTGGAAATGCTGGATTGGAGGCCGGTTTCGGGCCGTGAAGCCGTGATTGCATGTGCCGACAGCCTGGTGGAGCTAGGGTTGGTTTGACGTATCGTCCCGGCAGCTATTTTCGCGTACAACCTTCTTTACAGAAACGATGATGCACTAACCGCTCAAACGCTCGGCGAGGAAATCCGTGAACACGCGGACGCGGCGCGATCGGTGCTGGGCGGGCGGGAAAACGGCGTATACGTTTGGCCTCGAAACCGCCTCGTACCATTCGTAGTTTTTCAACACCGGGACGAGGGTGCCGGCACTCAGCGCTTCGTCAACGAGAAAGCCGGGCATCAGGACTACTCCGAAGCCCGCTATCGCCGCCTCGCGGATGAAATCGCCGCTGCTGCTGAGCGCCCGGATGGGCACGCGCACCTGGCCGGGCCGCTGCTTACGGTCGCGGTAGTGCCAGACATGGATGCTCGATACCTGGCTGTAGCGTATGCATTGGTGGTGCCTGAGATCGTCCGGTGTTTTCGGCGTACCGCAACGTTCGAGATAGCCGGGGCTGGCACAGACCACCAAATGAACCGAACCCAGGCGGCGCGCCCGCAATGTCGAATCCGCGAGCACGCCCACCCTGATTGCCACGTCGAAACCTTCCCGCACCAGGTCCACGCGACGATCGCTCAGGTCCAGGTCAATCAACAAGTCCGGGTACAGGGTCATGAATTCAAGCACGACGGGGGCCACGTGCTTGAACCCGAACGACTGGGGAGCGGCTATCCGTAACCGTCCGCGCAGGGTCTCTTCCTGCGCGGTAACCGCTTCTTCGGCCGATTCCAGGTCGGCGAGCAGGTTCAGGCTGCGCTCGTAGAACTCCTCGCCGACTTCCGTCAGGCTCTGGCGGCGCGTCGTGCGCGTCATCAGCGGCGTGCCGAGCCGCGACTCCAGCGCTTTCAAGCGCCGGCTCACCACCGATTTGGTGACGTTCAGCCGATCGGCCGCCCCGCTGAGGCTCCCGGCCTCCACGACTTCCACGAAATTCTTGAGTTCGAAGAATGGATCCATTGTTGCAATTTTGAGAACAGTATTGTTCAAGATTAGCTGTTTTTTATTATCCTTGCAACAACTACTATGGTACCTAGACTTTCAACGGAGACGACTCCCATGACCAAGGTACTGATTCTCTACTACAGCATGTACGGCCACATCGAACAGATGGCGAATGCTGAAGCCGCCGGGGCGCGTGAAGTGCCGGGCACGGAGGTCACCATCAAGCGGGTGCCCGAGCTGATGCCGGAGGACGTGGCCCGCAAGGCAGGCGGCAAACTGGAGCAGGGTGCGCCCGTCGCCGATCCCAACGAACTCGGCGACTACGATGCCATTATCCTCGGCACGCCCACTCGCTTCGGCAACATGGCCGGACAGATGCGCAACTTTCTCGACCAGACCGGTCCGGTGTGGGTCCAGGGCAAGTTCAACAACAAGGTTGGCAGCGTGTTCACCTCCACCAATACCGGCGGTGGCAACGAAAGCACCATTCTCTCAACCTGGATCACCTTGGCCCACTGGGGCATGGCCATCGTGGGTTTGTCCTATTCCGAAGCCAGCGAGCTGTGGGACACCAGCGAAGCACGTGGCGGATCGCCCTACGGTGCCGCGACGCTCGCCGGGGCCGACGGCAAACGCGCACCCAGTGAGATGGAATTATCCATGGCGCGCAAGCAGGGCCGACGAGTAGCGCAGTTCGCCCGCAAGCTGGCTCGACAGGACATCGAAGAAAAAACCGATTCCCAACATCGTGCAGAAGCAAAGGCGGCTTAGCGCCGCGATCGCCCGGCTTGGCGGCTTTTTGTCGCCCGACATTCGAATTCAATGAAGGAGACCCCACATGACCAGCCGTAGCGTTCTTTCCATCCGCACCGCCCAGCGCGAATACATCGGCGAGCTGGAAACCCGCAATGCGCTCACTGACCCGACCGATCGTACCAACGATCCATTCCTGATCCTGGGACACCATGGGCCGCAGGTCTTCGGCCCGAACAACCACGGCATGCCCTTCGAAGACCACCCGCATCGCGGCTTCGAAACCGTCACCTTCATCCTGGAAGGCGACTTGGTCCACACGGACTCCGGCGGCCACCGACGCACGGTCACCAGGGGCGGCGTGCAATGGATGACGGCGGGTGCGGGCGTGGTCCACAACGAACAGGTCACGCCTGCCTTCCTGCGTACCGGCGGCCTGCTGGAGATCATCCAGCTCTGGGTCAACCTGCCCGCCCGATTGAAGGGGATGCCCCCCAAATACATCGGCGTCCAAGCTGATGGAATCCCGTCCGTACCCTTGGGCGGCGGCAAACTCCACCTCGTCTCCGGCGAATACGCAGGCGTGATCGGGCCGATCCATTCCCTGACTGGCGTATTCATGTCCTGGGCAGATCTTCCCGCCGACGAGCGAACGGTATTGCCCGCACCACGCGGAAGAACCGTTCTCCTCTACGTCATGCGCGGCGAGGTACTGGTCGGCGGCAACGCCGCAAAAGGCGGTGACCTGGTACGTCTTTCCGACGATGGCGACGCGGTCACACTCGAAGCATCATCAGATGCTACGGTCCTGTTCGCCCATGCCGATCCGATCGGAGAACCGATCGCGGCCCACGGACCGTTCGTCATGAACACCGAAGCGGAGATCAAGCAAGCCTTCCGTGATTACCGTGCCGGCCTGTACGGCAAACCACCCGCCATCGAGGAAATCGCCTGAAGCATCGCCAGAGCACTACGATGTGCCCAACGGATAGAACGGGTAGCAGAGTTCGCCTCAAGCTTGCGGGGTCGCCGTCTCTCCGCAAGCAACGCCTCAAGCTCGTGTGTGTACCACGACGTAGGTCCCTGCATCAAGTAAAGAAGGGCCTATCATTCGTCGAGTACCGGCTCTGGAGTGCTTTATGGGGCAGCGACTTGCTTCCGATGATTTTCGTGCCTACCGGTGGGTGCTGGACCCTGACGACTTTGCTCTCACGGATAATCGGCGGCGCCATTTAATCTGGTACACGGCTATTACAAACAAGCCATTGGCACACTCAGAAATGCCTTGGAGACAACGGCTCTCGCATGCCAATGCACGCTATCGCAGGCAGATGACACGCGGCGAGAATGGCAAGACGAGAGAGAAATCAAGTTTCAGTCAGTCCTCACGAAACTGGCTACCGACGTCAAATTTATCGAACTTGAAGGACAGGCACGTTCACTGACTGGAGGGAGTTCGTTTCCGGATCCAGAAAAGAACAATGGGATCGCGTGGACACGAAACCTTGATCAGCGCCTGAGTAACTTCTCGCATGCGCAAGGTGGCTCGACGAACGGTGTCTTATGGGAAAGCAATGGCCCGGTTTACAGCGAGCAGGGCATGAAGAAAGCCTGTTCCCTGTATTTGGAAACGTACGCATTATCGGTGATATCGCTGAAGGTGACATCGGAATCGTTTCGGGTGCCGAGCGCATCACTCCTTCTATTCGATCCGGACAGCCTACAGATATTTTGTCCCGAGCGTTATCGGCGTGTTTGCGAAGCATATGCAGTCGCAATAGAAGTCGAACGACCGCAGGCGCGGTGCTCTGCGTGATCCCTGACGAGGCGTTTTGCGGCCCGTTGATATTTTTGCGACATAAATGTCAATGAAGCGATTGAGTGCCCTTTCGGCGCTTATCCCGATCGGGCGCCTGCCAGATTTAGGCGAACGCCGCTTTGCCCCCGAGCTGCATATTTTTCGACATATAGTTCAGCATGTTGGCGATTTTATGCGCGCGGCGACGCTGGTGACGAATGTTCGGAAAGACCCGCGCCAACAAGCCCCGTGGCCCATCGCCCAGGGTCAAGATCGGCACGATCTCAAGGCCATTGCCACGAAGCCTCAAGAGTAGTATCATCCATCACTCGCAGCGGGGTCACTCCCATCTGCTGAAAACAGCGGTGTTACGTATTTCGGCAGGAGACTCCGCCTTTATCAACGCGCCCATCCACCAGAAATGGGCTCAACTCGCAACCCAAACCGGAGCACTGTCATGGCCCTATGGAAAGAACCCGAGAAATCCTCCTCGTCCCCGCTGCCGAATCCCGCCGGCCGGGCAAACCTCGGCTCGCCCGATCCCGTCGAGCCCCCCGTTTCCGCCAAGTCTTCCGCTCCCGCCACCGGAGCTCCCCACACTATTGCCAAATCCGACTCCGAGTCGCATATCGCGCCCGACCTCGTGATCGAGGGCAAGATCGAGGGCGCCGGGCATGTGCACATTGCCGGCCGCTTCAAGGGTGACGTCAACGTGCGCGGCGATCTCACCATCGAAGACGGCGCCAGGGTCGAGGGCAGCGTGCGCGCGGAACGCGTGACGATCGCGGGCGAGTTGACCGGCAACATCGAAACGGCGGCGCATGTCGAGTTGATGCAAACCGGCGCCCTGACCGGCGATGTGAAATCCAGGACCTTCAGCGTCGCCAAGGGCTCGAAGATGCGCGGTCAGACCGAATTCGGCTGGGATGACGGCAAGGGCAGCGTTGCCGATATCCACAAGAGCAGCAGTCGCGCCAACGGTAACGGCCTGGATAAATGACCGTATCGCGCGCGGGCGCGACGCGTGTCTGCCCGCACTGTCAAGAGACGATTTTGGAAAGCGCCACGGTCTGTCCGGAGTGCAAGCACATGTTGCGCTTCAGCAGCCCGACCAGCGACGTTGCCGCGACCGCGCCCGCCGCGCTGATGCCATTGCGCGTCGAGGGCAGTTTCCGCAATCCCGCCGACAACGACGCCTGGGAATATTCGATGGTGCTGACCATCCGCAACGAACGCGGCGAGGAAATCGCGCGACGGTTGGTCGGTGTCGGTGCGATGCAGCCCAGTGAACAGCGCACCTTCACGCTCGGCGTCGAGATGAACCCGGCATCCGGTAAATACACTCGGCATTGAGGCACGCAGTAATCGTCGGTCCGAATTTGATCCACTGCGCAGTATCAATCTCCGACAGATGACTGCAGACGCTCGAACAGCACGTAGCCGGCCAACTGTCGGTACCTCTTCCGCCGTCGGGGCGAGGCGAACAGATATCTCGCCATGAACAAGGATTTTTTGATCAGTGGAAAAGGCGCGGGCCGATGGCGGCGTCGCGCCTCGTCGTAAAAATATCGGATCCCGCCGGCATGCCAGCCGCGCTGCTCGAAAAACGCGAAATAATCTTCCGGCTGGAAGTGCCAGGGTGCATTTTTCAAATTCCTGTTGATGGCCGAGCGATTTCGCCACTTGAGCATCTCCGGAGAAAAATAATCCACGACCCAATAGCCGAACGACGGTTGCGAATAAAGATCGTCCGCCAGCGACGCCGCTTCTTCGTTATGCAGATAAGGAACCACGCCTTCGGTCAGCACCAGCGCTTGACTTGCGCGTGAACCGATATCCGAGAACAGTTTCTTCCGCGACGGGCGATCCGCAAAATCGAGCTTGACCCGTTCGAGCCTGCAGGTCGGCGCTTCACCCGCCAGGCGGCTTTCCTTCCATTCGATGACGTGGGGGTAGTCCACCTCGATCCAGTGCAACGATTCCGGCAACGCCATGCGATAAGGCCGGGTATCCAGGCCCGCACCCAGGTTCAGCACCGTGTCCACGCCCTGTTCGAGGGCAGACCGGATGAAATCGTCAATAATACCGGTGCGCAGAGCCACCGACCAGCAGGTCACCTCGGAGGTTTTCGGCAAACCGGCGACGATCCGGCGACCGCGCTCACCGGCCAGGCGGCCCGCCAGCGGATCGTGAAACAACGCATCGGGGCGCGCGCTTTCCATCGCACGGTAGGCGGCAATCATGAACGCCGTGTCCGATACGTCCTGAATCGCAGCCATTGAATCCGCCGCTTCTTTACTCATGGCCTGCTTCCTTTTCATGGCTGGACACTTCGATCAGGTTGCCGTCCGGATCCCGGAAATACACCGAGGCGATGGGGCCGAGCGCGCCGGTGCGCGGAACCGGCCCTTGTTCGATCGCGACGGCGGCCCGTTGCAGTTCGGCCGCCACTTCGTCAATGGGCGTCGAAGTAATCAGGCACAAATCCGCCGAACCGGGAGTGGGCCGTGCGGCATGTGGCTTGAGCGGGGCATCGGCCGAGTGCAGATTGATTTTCTGCCGGCCGAAAACGAGTGCGCGGCGACCCTCACCGAAGGTAATGACGTGCATACCGAGTACGCGCGTGTAGAATTCGATCGTCTTATCCACGTCGCCGACTGTCAAAACCAAATGGTCCAGCCGCTCAATCTTCATGGGTGGACGCTTCGCCGGCCAGTGCTTCGCAGCGCTTTTTCCACCCTCGGGTTTCCATGTCGACGAAGCGGCTCACGCGCGCCCGAATAAACGGCATGAGTAGTGTCGCAAGCCAACCCGTCATTTGAAGCTTGTTGGTAAAAACCAGGCCTCCGCCCGCGGCTTCGATCCCGTGACTGGCGACAATGTCGATGCCGACCCCGTGCGTTTCCCAGTCGAACCGGTTTTCCGATTCGAGACGGGTCACCGTCCAGACCATCGGCCGCAACCCCGGTTGTTCGACACGCGCACGGCTGCCCACACGCATTGGACCTCCGTCCAGCCGTTCGATGCGAGTCACGGAAGCCGTCCATTCCGGCCAGCGCTCGACATCCGTGATCACCCGCCACGCCGTTGCGCGCGACGCCTCTACCTTCAACGATTGGGTCAAATTCACGATCTGCCTCCGATTCCCCTTGAAATTCCGTCACCGCATCGTAGACGTACGCCATTTACAAAAGTTCATTGCCAAAAATGAATTGGCAACCATTCATGCGTGTGCTACCGCGTTCAAAGACAATCCCGGCGGCTCGCATTGTTACAACACACTGCTCGGCGCTTCACTCGGAGCCGGAACGCCGACGCGTCGGATCCAGCCCGCGAAGGCCACCAGCAAGGTGGCGAGTTTCTCCCGCGCCACACGATCGATGAGCCGTCCGCCGTCATCGAACGAATTCGCGGCGTTACTCACAAATAATGATGGCTGCGGCAAGGCCAGAGATTCGGTGGCCAGCAGGACATGGCGGACTTCTTTTTGTGCGAGCCGCGTCCCCCATGACCCGCCGCTCGCACCAATGACTGCCACCGGTTTTCCGACAAGGACTTCCTCGGGCCCCGGCCGGGACAGCCAATCGAGCACATTCTTGAGCACGCCGGGAACCGATTGGTTATATTCGGGCGTGGCGACGAGCAGTGCGTCCATCGCCGCGATTCGACGGCGCAACATACGCACGGGTTCGGGACCGTATCCGGCGGCCGCTTCCACGTCTTCATTGAACAGCGGAATCTCGGCCATTCCATCGAAAACCTCGATCTTCACACCCGCCGGCGCAAGCTCCGAGGCCGCCTCGCAGAGCATGCGGTTGAACGATGCCTGGCGGAGGCTCCCCGGCAACGCGAGAATGCGTATCGCCTCGCCCGCGAATGCCGGCAATTGACCGTTTTCCAATCCATCCATAGCCTGAACTCCATCGTTTACATTTCAAAGAGAAGAAGTGCTGCCGCGCCGAGCAGCAGACCGCCCATCGCGCGATCGAACCGGTTTTTTATTTCCGGCCGTTCGAGCCACCTCATGATTAACGAACCGAAAAGCGCCCAGACGAGCAGACAAACCAACGAGATGGGCACGAACAGCACCGCGAGCACTGCAAAGGATTCGAGCGCCGAAGCGGCCGATACCGTGGCCGCCGCAGTGAGCAGCATCACCCAGCCTTTGGGATTCAGAAACTGGAATATGAACAGTCCGCCGACCCCTTGAGCCAACCGCCCGGACAGAGCGGGCGCGGGCGCTGCCGCTTCGTTTCGCTCGTTGCGGGCGAACATCAGGCCGACTGCCAGCCACGCCAGATAGAGACAACCGCCAATCGTCACCGCGAATCGCAATTGCGGTTCGGCCGCGAAGAGTGCGCCGGCGCCCGCGATCACGACGGCCAACAGCGCAAGCCCGCCCAGCACCACACCACCGATCGCGGGTAGCGCGGCACGAAATCCCGAGCGCGCGGCGGTTCGCATCACAACCAGGTTGTTCGGGCCGGGCGTCGCGGCAGCCACGACCAGAAAACCGATCACGCCGATCAGGGCTTCCACGCGGAAACTCCGGAAAGCGGCTCGAGTGTCGCAGGGTCCACGTCGATTTCTCCGCCGCGGACGAGCACCAAACGAGCCGGGCCGAGACGCTCGCGACCATGCGGCACCGTCCAGTCCGCCACGGGTTGAGCCGCCACGATGCCGAAAGGGTTGATGTCGAGGTCGTTCGCGTAGTAGCCCTCGCGAATAGCGCTGAAGTCAACGGTCGCGGCCACGCCGCGCCATCCGTAAAGGTCTCGCGCGTAGGCCCACAAATTGGGGAAGTCCACCAGGCGCCGGCGGGTACACTTGAAATGGATGTAATAGACGGCATCGAAGCGAACCAGGGTCGGGAAAAGCCGCCAATCCGTTTCGGTAACGGTCGTGCCAAACAGGTAGCGTCGCCGCTCGAGGCGTCGCTCCAACGCGTCGAGCGCCTCGAACACCCGCTCCACTTCTTCGTCGTGGATCGCCTGTTGTCTGGCGAACCCGGCACGATAGACGGCGTCAAAAAGGCTCTCGTACAGATACTCGTCGAACGCCGCGATTTCCGGCCGCATTTTTGGCGGTGTGAGCGTGAAGGCATTGACCTCTGCCGCATCCGCTCTGTCGAAAGCATCGATGATGGCGGACGATTCATTGCTCGCGATCCGGTGTTTGTAGCTGTCCCAGAGCAACGGTACCGTCGCGTGCCCGCTATAGCGCGAATCGGCCAGCGTGTACAACTCGTGGAGGTGCCGAATCCGTACGCCGGCACCCGGCACCGGCCAAGGTGTACCGCCGTTCATGGCATAACCTTCGACACGAGGGCCGCCGGCAATCTGCAGCGGAACGCGGTTTTCCAGCCCCTTCAACGCGCGCACGATGAGGGTGCGATGCGACCAGGGGCAGCTTTGCGACGCAATCAGACAAAAACGCCCGGGCTGGCTGCGCAAGCCTTCGATCATATCGGCCCCGAGTTTCTCGCAGAACGCGCTTCCCGTTCTAATGTACTGTCCGTTTCTGATCGTTGAATCGAGATCGACCCAGTGCCCTTCGACCACCATACCCATGGATTTTCCCCGTCTTTCCATTGCTTCGACGGAGCCATTCTCACACGAACCCCCGGCCTGATGGAATGGGCTTATCGGTCTATAATAGAGACCATGCAGGAACTGCCGCTAAACGCGTTGCGTGCGTTCGCCGTGATTTATTCAACCGGCGGCATTCGGTCTGCGGCGCGTGAGCTGGCAGTGGTGCATTCGGCGGTCAGTCGCCATTTGAAAGAACTCGAAGCCTGGCTGGGCGTACCACTCGTTCGTCAGGCGGGCGGGCGCAACGGACTGCTTTTTACTCCGCAGGGCAACACGCTTGGCAAGGCCGTCGTCTCTCGACTGAACGACCTCGAGAACGTGATCGCCTCACTGCGCGAAGCGCGCTCTGCCCGTTCGATAACGATCGCCACCACACCCTCTTTTGCCTCGCGCTGGCTCCTCCCGCGATTGCCGGCTCTCGAAG
Organism: uncultured Gammaproteobacteria bacterium; assembly: GCA_964554305.1. Lineage (GTDB taxonomy): Bacteria > Pseudomonadota > Gammaproteobacteria > JAKDMP01 > JAKDMP01 > JAKDMP01. The sequence continues at coordinate 9,183 of CAZKOE010000001.1, read as the reverse complement.
GGGAACACCCCGGGGTGGAAGTCTCCCTCGTGGTCGAGCAAGGCCCGAGCAATCTGGACGCCGGAAACATCGATTTCGCCATCCGCATGGGACAGGGCCCCTGGCCGGATCTCGATTGCCGGCCCCTGATGGACGATGTGGTGTACCCGGTCATGAGCCCAACGCTCTGGAAAAAAACCGGCCGTCCCGACAATTCACAAAAGCTCAGCCGGCTGCGCCTGCTGCACGATCGCGATCCGCAGACGTCATGGGATGCCTGGAAACGGGCATACGGCCCCGCGTCACTCAACGTGCGCAGGGGCCCCCGCCTGGCTTCGTCCGACCTGCTTCTGCGCGCGGCCGCGCAAGGCCAGGGCGTTGCACTCGCGCGTCACCGGCTCGCGGCCGACGATGTCAAAGCCGGCCTGTTGGTTCGCCCGCTGAAGGCACTGAGCCTCGAGCTCGGCCACTCCTATTGGATCGTGCGATCGGGGCGTGCCCCCGTCAGACCGGTGGCCGCAACCGTCATGGACCGGTTGATGAAACAGGCGAAAGCGAGTGACGGTGCCGGCTGACCGATAGCGTGTAATTTTCAGATCTTCAAAGACGCGCCGGTCGGGTACGTAAACGGTCAACGTCTCGGACGACACCGTCGCCCGCTTCGTGAAGTTCCGCGAAGCCCGCAACGCGCCGTGAACCCGGATCACACCGGAACGAAGCGAGCGGACTCCGTCCCTGGCGGGCCACCCTTTGCCACGAAACGGGCTCGCCCTCCGGGCGGCGGCGTTGCTCAATTTGCCCTCGTCTGGCGGGCGCGGTGGCGGCGCTGCTTGGCGAGGTTGCCGCAGTCTCGCATGCTGCACCAGCGCCGCCGATGGTTGCGGCTGCGGTCCACGAACAACCAGCCGCAGGTATCGCTTGCGCACAGGCGCAGCACCGCGAGTTCACCGGAAGTCATGAATTCGGCCAGGGCGTGCGCCGCAGGCCACAGTGGGCTTTCCAGGTCGGCTTCCGCGCCGCGTCGTGAAAGATCGAAGCCATCGCGGTTCGGCACCAGTTCCATGTGCGCATAGGCTTTCGCGATTAATTTGTTGACCTCCGCGAGATCGGCCTCAGCCGGCTCCTGCCCGCGGATCACGGCGGCGAGGAGCCGCCACGTGGCGTCACGGAAACGCAGAGCCTGTCTCAACGCCGCCGCCGCAGCATCCGGTCGCCGGCGGGCCGCGGCGAGCCAGCGTGCACCCTCTCCGGGGGCGAGCAGGCCGCAGCGTTCGAGCCAGAACAGGAGGTCTGGGTAGCTTCGAAGATGCTCGACGGGCGCCGGTCCGATGCAATCGGCAACCGAATTGGTGAAATCCACGCAGGGCTCCCCGCCAACCAGTTCGGTCTCTTCCAGCCAGCGCCGGTTGATGGTGGCATCCATGACGATAACCATTTTATTCTTGTTGACAGGTTATTCCAGACTTGCTTAATATAACCATTGTAATTGCTTATAATGGTTAGCCTGTTGGTCCGGTTTCAACCCTCACGGCCCTTATCCCACTGCCCGATCGTGGCGTGTCCGGTACTCGTGCAGGGGATCGCATTGCCGTACCCGTTCGAGTTTAATTTGCCGATCTACGTTGAGAGTGGGCCCTGTATTGCGTTTCTAAACACAAGGTTGATTTTCTTCGGACAGTAGTGCGCCTGCAAGGAATGACAAGTTTCAACTTTCCCCGGACAGTAGTGCAGCGACGCGGGCAGCCACACCCGAATTCGTTGCCGTACAAATTACACGACCGCTCGAGATGACGGGCAAGCTCGACGATCCGGCCAGCGACAACCTGTTATTTCGACAACGTGCCGGGCTACAACCTGTAGCCGGTGGCGGGCAGATGGATGAGCCACATCGACCCCGAACTGATCCGACCCCGCACCGACGCCGTTTACGGGTTTCCATATCAGCTGCCACAAGGACACGACGGGCGCCGCGCCGTTCGCGGGTGACCAGATCGAGTCTTCGTAAAGGCGGCGTACCAGTTTTCACCCTGATGTCCGCTTCGTCAAAGGAGAATCGCCATGCATCGCAGCAAACTTTCCGCCATCGTCATTGACTGTCTCGGCGAGCACTTCGAGGATTGCCTCGCCTTCTGGGCCGCCGCCCTGGGCGCGCCCCAACCGCCCCGGCCGCGGAAAGGCCAACGTTACGTTACGCTCCAATCACGCCCGGGCGACCTCACCATCATGCTGCAGCGAGTCGAGTGCGATCCGGGCGTGCACCTGGATTTCGAGACCGATTCGGTCACGCAGGAAGCCGTACGGATGGAAGCGATCGGCGCCCGGCGCAAGTACGGACACAAGATCAAGACCTGGTGGGTGATGGAAGACCCGTCCGGCAACGCCTTCTGCGTGATCCGCAAACAGCAGCCGGGACCGCTCACGCGGGCAATGACTTGGTCTGACGGCGGGGAGCCGGCATGATCGTTCTCGAACGGCGGGGAAAAGTTGCGACCGGCGAAACTGTCGACGCGGACCCCGCGTCGACACAAGCTCCTCCGGCGCCCCCACAATCGACGACAATGGAGGCGCCGATTTCGACGTGAGCGACAAGGAGTCGGACGTGGCGCGGTTCCCCCAATCCACGAGCAAACAGCGAGCGCCTCTCTCCGATACCCCGCCGCCTCCCCGCTGGAAACTGGTCGGCGCCTTCGCGATCGTGTACCCGGTCTGGGGCTCGACCTATCTGTTCATCCGCATCGGCGTCGCCGACATTCCGCCGGCCGTGCTCGCGGGCCTGCGCTTCGTCGCCGCCGACCTCGGTCTGCTCGGCATCGCCCGCGGCGGCAGACTTCCCCGGGGGCGCGACCGGCTGTCGGTGTTCGGCGAAGTACTGCTGCCTATCGCCTGCGTCGGCGTCCGCGCCATGTTCGCTGGTGCCGTCCTCGTCAACCTGCGGCGAAAGAAACTCGGAGGATAGTCCCAAACAGTTCGAGAGACACCGATCGGCAGGCTTCGGAAGATGATAGGATTCAACTGGCTTTGAATGACTGAAAGCATGGCGACGACGGTTTTTGTACCTCGTGAGCGAACAAGCGGCGAACGACGGGTGGCGCTGGCACCGGCGCTCGTGGCCCGCTACGTGGAGCTGGGCGCACGGATCCTGGTGGAGAAGAACGCCGGCAAGGGCGCCGGTTTCCCCGATGCCGCCTTCGAAGGCGCGGAGATCGTACCCGAACCCGCGTTCGGTGAGGCCGACGTGGTGCTTACGGTGAGCGGGCTCCCGGCCGATGCCATCGGCCAGCTCAAGCATGGCGCCGCCGTCGTCGGCCTGCTCGCCCCGCATGAAGACGGCTTTCCCGGCAACGCCTACGCCGAAGCCGGCGCCCTGGCCTTTGCGCTGGAGAAGCTCCCGCGCATCAGCCGCGCGCAATCCATGGACGCGCTTTCCTCACAGGCCGCCGCCGCCGGCTACCGTGCCGTTCTGCTCACCGCACTCGAACTGCCACGGTTCTTTCCGATGCTCACGACTGCCGCCGGCACGATGCGCCCGGCACGGGTGCTTGTCATCGGCGTCGGCGTCGCGGGGCTGCAGGCGATTGCGACGGCGCGACGGCTCGGGGCGATCGTCGAGGGTTACGACGTGCGCACGGCGGCCCGGACCGAAGTCGAATCGCTCGGCGCGCGCTTCGTCGATACCGGCGTCGGTGCCGAAGGCGCGGGCGGTTATGCGCGTGAGCTGAACGAGGAGGAAAAGGCGCAACAGGCGCAGAAACTCGCCGAACACGTCGCGCGGGCGAATGTCATCGTCACGACGGCGGCGGTGCCGGGACGGCCGGCTCCGAAGATCCTCGACAAGACGATGGTCGAGGGCATGGCGGCCGGTTCGGTCATCGTGGACCTTGCCGCCGCAAGTGGAGGCAACTGCGAACTCACCAAACCGGACAGGACGGTACAACACAAGGGCGTCGCGGTTCTCGGTCCGACCAATGCCGCCGCCGGACTCGCCGCACACGCGAGCGAAATGTACGCCAAAAACTGCTACAACTTCGTCGCGCCCTGGTTCACGGAATCGGGCGTCATCGCGATTCCGGCAGACGACGAGGTCTACACCGCCACCCTCGTCGCCGGCAAGCTACCAATCGTTGAGAGCAAGGACGGATAAAGTGCATTATGGGAGCGAGCTTGCTTGCTCCCATAATGAAGATTGAAGGAGACGAACAATGATGACTTACGGTCTGGCTGCGCTTTACATTTTCATGCTTGCGGCCTTCGCGGGCTACGAAGTGATCCGCCGCGTACCGAGCATTTTGCACACGCCGCTGATGTCGGGTTCGAACTTCATCCACGGCGTGGTGCTGGTCGGCGCGATCATCGCCCTCGGCATGGCACACGGCCCGCTCGGGCGCGCGATCGGCTTCATCGCCGTGCTGCTCGCGACGGCCAACGTCGTCGGCGGCTGGGTGACGACCGAGCGCATGCTCGCCATGTTCAAATCGAGCAAGGATTAGCGGGATGCACCCATGAGCGGTACAGTCTGGATCATTCAACTCGTCTATTTCGTCGCGGCGATCCTGTTCATCGCCGGCCTGAAGGGCATGAGCTCGCCGAAGACGGCGCGGCGCGGTTTCTACATCGCCGGCGCCGGCATGGTGATTGCTGTCATCGCGACCTTCTTCCTGCCCGGCGTCGGCGGCGTGACCAACATCATCCTGATCCTCATCGCGCTCGGGCTCGGGGGCACGGCTTCCTGGGTCGTCGGCAAGCGCGTCCCGATCACCGCCATGCCGCAGATGGTTGCGCTCTACAACGGCATGGGCGGCGGCGCAGCGGCGGCCATCGCGGCGCACGAGCTTACCGTCGGCGGCGTACACGATACGAGCGAAATCGTGGTCGGCGTGGTCGGGGCGCTGATCGGCGCCATATCGTTTTCCGGCAGCCTCATTGCCTTCGCGAAACTCCAGGGCTGGATGCGTGCCTGGCGCTTCCCGGCGCAAAACATCGCGAACGCCGGCGCACTGATTGCGCTGGCCCTCTTTGCCGCGCTCGCGATCGTCTTCGGCGGCCCCGGCGTGCTGATTGTGTTCTTCCTGATCGCGCTTGCACTCGGCGTGCTCGCGACGGTGCCGGTAGGCGGCGCCGACATGCCGGTCATGATCTCGCTCTACAACGCGATGACGGGGCTCGCCGTCGGCTTCGAGGGCTACGTCGTCGGCAATCCCGCCATGATTGTCGCCGGCATGATCGTCGGCGCCGCCGGCTCGCTCCTGACCTTCCTGATGGCGAAAGGCATGAACCGCTCGATCGCCAACGTGCTCTTCGCGGGCTTCGGTGAAACCACGGTCGTCGGCGGGAACATCGAGGGTGAAATGAAGCCGATCGAGGCGAACGATGCGGCGGCCATGATGGCCTACGCGAGCCACGTCATCATCGCGCCCGGCTACGGCATGGCCGTCGCCCAGGCCCAGCACAAACTGTGGGAATTCGTGAAGCTCCTGCTCGACAAGGGCGTCAAGGTTTCGTTTGCGATCCATCCCGTTGCCGGACGGATGCCCGGCCACATGAACGTGCTCCTCGCCGAGGCGGGCGTGCCCTACGACCTGATTCACGATCTGGACGAAATCAACGAGGAATTCGCCAACGCCGACATCGCGCTC
>CAZKOE010000001.1:0-3561 GCA_964554305.1 uncultured Gammaproteobacteria bacterium | reverse complement strand
AAAACAAATCGTCTCCCATCTACGGCATGCCGATCCTGAACGTGGATCGCGCCGGAAACGTCATTTGCTGCAAGCGCGGCCAGGGTCGCGGTTTCTCCGGCATCGAAAACGAACTTTTCTTCCGTGACAACACGCGCATGCTCTATGGCGACGCTCAGGAAACGATGGCGCGCCTGATCCAGGCCGTCAAGACCTACTGATCTGCACCTGCAAACATCAACCCAACGCAGAGACCAAACCAAGTCACGCCGCTCGGCTGTATGCCTCTTTTTGCCTGATGGTTCCGCATGGTGTTTTGCACTCCGGCGCGGAATCCACAGGGCATGATTCCGTTAGAATGCCCCAGCGGGGAGGCGCGATTAACACGGAGCTCGGCATGGCATGCGTTGGATGTCAGCGCTTGGTACTGGCAGGTACGATACTGATAGTATCGTTCCCCTGTGCCTGGGCGGGAACACATGCCGCTATCGCTGCCGCCAGCAGTAAACCGGCAACGCGGCGTAAAGCAACGCCGACGACGCCGCCCCCGGCCACGGCACGCCCATCGCAGCCTGTCCCCGTTACCTTGCAGAAGCTTGTAGTCACGGGCACTGCTACCGGGATCAAACAGCTTGACGCGGGCTACAACATCGACACGGCCAACCGGGAACAGATTCAGGCGCTGAACCCGCTCAACGTCGGCGAGCTGCTGGCGATGGTTTCTCCCGGCACCTGGTCGGAGCCCACCGGCGGAGAATCGTCGGGCGCCACCGAGGTGGCCGGCTTCCCCAATACGCACGGCGCGCCATTTTCCACCGTCATGGTCAACGGCACGCCGTTGTACGGTGCCGCGCAGCTCTCGTACATGGATACAAGCACGCTCATGAGGCTCGACGACACGATTTCCCGCGTCGAGGTCGTGCAGGGCGGTACCGGCGCGATATTCGGTCCGGGCCAGATCGGTGCGACGGCCAACTTCATCCTGCGCGCGGGCACCCCGGCTCCCGCCGGCAACGTCGGGCTGACGTACGGATCCGAAAACAGGCAGCGCCTCGACGGCTTCTACGGGTTCCCCGTGGCCAGGGACTGGTACGCCAGCGTCGGCGGGTTCTATCGCGTCTCCGACGGGATACGCAATCCGCAGTACAAGGCGGACCAGGGCGGGCAATACACCGCCACGCTCGAGCACGTCACCGGCAACAGCAAACTTCTGCTGTGGGCGCGGTTGCTCGACGACGATAACCTGTTCCTCAAACAGATACCGATCATCCAGGATCCCGACGGTTCGTTCAGCGCCTATCCGGGTTTCGATCCGCTGACCGGGATCTACAACAGCTTCGCGATCCAGCACTCGCAGGTACCGAACCCCCACGGCGGCCTCCAGGACGTGAATCTCGCCAACGGGCGCGGGGCGAACATGCGGTTTTTCGGCGGCAGTTACAACACGACCTTGGGCAGCTGGACGCTATATGACCACGCCCTTTTCAGCGATGGCTACCTGCCGACCGCGGCCTTGTTTCCCGGCTCCAACCCGGAGCCGCTGAGCTACTACCTGTATGGCTGCAATATCCCCCAGCCGGCAGGTTATTGCACGCCGGACAACAAACCGGTCAACAAATATACGCTCAACTACCCGGCCGACCGGGCCGTACTCGCAACACTCCCCAACGGTCAGATCGTGCCCCTTAACCAAAGCATCATCGTGCAGGGGATGACGTTCGATTACAAACATCTCAAGAGCCTGACCAACGATTTCCGTGCCAGCTACGAGATATTCCCCGACAACACATTAACCACCGGTCTGTACGTGGCCCACTACACGTCGGACGACAACAACTCGTCCGGCAATCAGATGCTGATGCTGAACCAACCCCACACCAGGCCCATTGGCCTGACGTACATCGATGATGGCACGACCTACACCCAAGCCAATTCGCAAGGCTACGTAAATTTCAATCACTCCCGGGTTTTTCTCAGCGACGGCAAGGCGACCAACGTGGCCCTTTACCTATCGGACAAGTGGGCGATCGGCCCGTGGACCCTAGTGGCAGGAGCCAGGGTAGAAAACGAAAACGCCCACACGCACACGTGCAACACCACCCCCGTCGATCTTGACGGCAACCCGCTTACGCTCTATGACAACAAAACACCGATATGCAACGACTCATGGGATTCCGAACACTATAACGAGACCCACCCCTCGTTTGCCGCCAGCGTGAACTATCAATTCAATTCTCACATGAGCGTCTACCTGAACGGCATGACGGGCGGTCACTTCGACGATTTCAGCCACGGCATCCAGAACGCCCATGGCGAGTATCCCCCCATGCTGGAGATCAAGGACATCGAGGCCGGTTTCCGCTATCAGACCGAGAGCTGGCTCGTGAACCTCAACGTCTACCACCGCCTCTTTACCGGCATTCAATATCAGGAAACCGATAAAAACGGCATACCGATCCCGGGGGCGATTTCCACCTATGGGTCGAAGTCGCACGGTCTGAACCTGATCCTGAAATGGTCTCCCGTCCAGAATCTCAGCCTGACGCTGATCGGCAACTACCTGGACGGCCACTACACCGACAACAATGCCTGCGTCCCCGGATTCGACATCAACGGTGTTCCCGAGTGCATCAGCTTCAACGGCAACCCGTTGGCACGCCAGCCGCAGGTTCACTACATGTTCACGCCCAGCTACACGCTGCCCACGTCGTGGGGGAACCTCACAATGTGGGTGACCTACAACCATGTGGGCCAACGTTACCAGGACCAGACGGGCATGCAGCCGCTCGGCGTCTATGACACGCTCGCCGCCGGCATCGTCGCGAACGTCGGCCCGCATTGGCAATTCCGGCTCCAGGGAACCAACCTCACCAACGAGTTCGGCATCACCGAGGGCAATACGCACGTACTGGGCGTCAACGCCGGCGTGGGCGGAGTCATCATGGCGAGGCCGCTCTTCGGGCGCGAAGTATTCCTGCAGGTGAAGTATTACTTCTAACGCGGGCTTCGAACTGTCCCGAAAGTTCCGCGCGCCCCCCGATTCATCGCTTCCGGTCTTTCGAGCCAGTCCGGCTATCCTAGCGGATGCCGCAGCTTCAAAAGACGGAATCGGCGCCGCAAGCCGGGTCCCCTGCTACTCACACGGCAGTGGACTTGGCGTCGGGGTTACCGACGCGGCATCAGGGAGCGCGCGTGGCTCCGACGGGTTCACCGGTTTCGGGATCGAGAAAGAGCTGCTTCGCCCGCGGTCGTGAAAAATCGAAAAGGTCGTCGAGCGAACCGGCGATAGCGTCGGCGGAGCCGTGGCCGATGCGCCCGAGTTGCCAGTTGTCCTCGATGAAACGCAGCACCGAGGCCTGGTCGGCGAGGCTGTGGGAGACATAGTTCACCTTCGCATACGGTGAAATCACGATCAGCGGCAAGCGCGGGCCGTAGCCGCAGCGCCCCTGCGTGTACTGTCGCGGTTGACCGCAGCCACGCTTTTCGCCGAGCAGCTTGTCCACACCCTTGACATCCGAAGGAATCAAAATCGGCGGCATCACGTGATCGTACCAGCCGTCGGAATCGTCGTAGGTGACGATG